>CAIYES010000428.1 GCA_903925275.1 uncultured Bacteroidales bacterium | reverse complement strand
CGATCTGTCTCAACATCCAGAACAACATCTTTGACCCCCTTTTCGTAAGCAAGGCCATTTTCGATTCTTTCTTTGCATTGATTGCATACAGCAGAAGTCTTAATCTTAATGGTCTCAATCTTTTTTCCCTGAGAAAATGAGGTTAAGCCACTAGTTGTCAATATGATGAGCAAAAGTAGCGTTCGGATGATGATACTTGATTTTTTCATGATGATAAATTTATTTTGTTTGGTTTAATTTAAAAGCTATAACAGCCTCACCCTGAATTCCCAACCTGGAGGGAATTATTTCCCATTCTCCTAACGTTGACGGAGTCGGATGGATGAGGTTCATTTGTGTACCCTGATTTCCTGAACCAGCCTTAAATCCCCTGAAGAGGCACCAATGCTGAGTTGATATGTCCCAGGTTCAATAAAATAATCAGCGATTTCGGGATTGTAAATCCTTAACTCCTTCACAGGGATGCTGATGACAACTGTTTTTTCAGTTCCCATGGAAATCTGAACCCGTGAAAAGCCAACCAGCGACCTGATCGGCCGTTCAAATGCTGACCCAGGCTTATTGAAATAAACCTGAATTACTTCATCTCCTGCCATCGATCCGGTGTTTTTAACCTTCACCTGTAATAAAACCGTATCATTTGGCAAGTATTCCGTTTTATTTGTGACGGACATCAAATAGCTGAACGAACTATAAGAAAGACCATGACCAAAAACATACAATGGTTTCCCATTGAAGTATTTATAGGTACGTCCCTTCATTGAGTAGTCTTCAAATGCCGGAAGATCATCTACCGACCTGTAAAATGTAACCGGCAACCGGCCAGCCGGATTGTAATCGCCAAACAGTACATCGGCAATAGCATTACCTCCCTCCTCGCCCGGATACCAGGTTTCGAGAATTGCAGGGAGATACAATGCTTCCCAGTTGATGGATAGGGCGCTTCCATTGGTCAGGATCAGGACAATTGGTTTTCCTGTTTGATAAAGTTTTTGAAGAAGTTTTGTCTGATCTGATGGCAAGTCTGTGTTGGTGCGGTCTCCACCTGAAAAACCGGCAATTTCAACCTGCATCTCTTCTCCTTCCAACCTGGGAGAAATTCCGCCTGCAAAAATGACTACCTGTGACTTGTTGGCTGCTTCAAGCGCATCCTCCATCAGATTTTGCTGTCGCGACTTATCGCCCCTGCCAAAAGATGTACTATCCTCCGGCCCGGCCACTCCCATCGCATAGTTAACTTCAGCAGACTGACCAATTTTGTCTTTGATTCCCTGAAGAATTGTTACCGGGTGAGACGGATTTCCATTATAGTTTCCAAGAAGCACCGATGTTTGATCGGCATAGGGACCAATCACTGCAATAGATTTAATGCTCTTTGATAAGGGCAGCAGTCTGCTGTCATTTTTCAGCAGTACGATGCTTTCTCTGGCAACCTGCCTGACAAGTTGCCGGCTTGCCAGGGTGTCAACTGATCCGGTTGAATTCTTTGCCCAGGCAACCATGCTGTCAGGATCGAACATTCCCAGCTTGAACCTGGCCGTAAACAAGCGTTTCACGGATTTATCAATTTCAGCTTCGGTGACATAACCTTTTTGAACAGCATCCACCAGGCTGGCATACTCAGTTCCGCAAGTCAGGTCACAACCTGCCCTGACACCCAACGCAGCAGCACGCACTTCATCAGGCTGTAGACCATGACCATGCCAGATATCCCAGATGGCGCCACAATCGGTAGTGATATAGCCGGAAAATCCCCACTTTTTCCGAAGTATTTCACCAAGCAGAAAATCACTGGTACAACATGGCTCATTCCTGAAACGGTTGTAGGCACCCATAATAGAATAAACATGACCATCCCTGACAAGTGCTTCAAAAGCAGGAAGATAAGTTTCAAAAAGATCCTGGTCACTGCACCAGGCATCAAATTTATGACGCGAGGATTCGGGGCCGCTGTGAACGGCAAAATGTTTGGCGGTAGCAATCACTTTGAAATACTTAGGATCATTCCCCTGCAAACCTTTTACAAAGGCAACACCAATGCGACCCGTAAGAAACGGATCTTCTCCATATGTTTCCTGTCCCCTGCCCCACCTGGGATCGCGGAAGATGTTGATATTTGGTGAATAGAAAGTGAGCCCCTGATAAACGCCATGCTGACCCATTTCAATAGCCACGCGATATTTGGAACGGGCTTCTGTCGAGATCACATCTGCCTCCTGTTCAATCAATTCAGGATTCCAGGTGGCAGCCATACCAATGGCCTGGGGAAAAACTGAGGCTATTCCATTGCGGGCCACACCATGCAGGCATTCACTCCACCAGTTATAGGCCTGAATGCCAAGCCTTTCGATGGCAGGTGCCTGGTTTTGCATCTGCAATGTTTTTTCTTCCAGGGTCATTGCAGAAACCAGTTTGTTCACACGCATTTCAACAGAAAGTGATGGATTCCGAAAAATTTGTTCAACATCAGAATTTGCTGAATGGGTGTTTTCCTGTGCCAACACAAATGGGGATAATCCGGTTAGGAAAACTATGAAAATCCCTCTCAAAAACCTCCGCATACCACTTATTGTTGTTATTGTAAAACCCATCGAATTTATGTTAATGACAAAAATACCGAAAAAATCAATGCTGCGGTGAGTAGCCTTTAAGTATCAGTTTCTGCTTGTTTTTCTACGGATTGGAGTAATCTCTGGTTAACTGCCAAATTACAGATCCGTTACTTTTCTTGCTGATTGGAATTTGTTTCATTATTATTCCTGAGAAATCGGGCCGAAAATTAGGTTTGCATCAAAGGTCTAAGTACCTTTATAGTGTTGACAAAACATGTACAACTTACGTTTTAGCCAAAAAACCTGCAATCTGTGGTAATTAAAATGTTTGTCAGCCTTATTCCTGTATTCCTCTTCCTGGTTTTGCTGTTATACCTCGACAGCTACAAGCTGGTTGGTAAACTGTTGCTCGCCCTCTGTTTTGGCTGGGGACTGTTGAGTGCGGCAGCAAGTTTTTATATGAACACCCTGCTGATGAAATACCTGGATGTAAGTTTTGAAACCTATTCCGGGTTTGTCGCTCCCATTGTCGAAGAAACGCTCAAATGCGTGCTTCTGTGGATTTTGATTAAAAAGAATAAAGCCGGATTCATGATCGATGGTGCAATCTATGGCTTTGCCATCGGTGCTACCTTTTCTTTTGAGGAAAATCTTTTCTACCTGTTTCGATTTGCTGACAGTCAGAGCAATATCATGGTATGGATTACTCGCGGTTTTGGAACGGCAGTTATGCACGGCGGCACAATGGCTATATTTGGTATTTTGTGCATGAGTGCCCTGAACCGGCAATTAAAACTGGGATGGTCAAGTGCTGCAGGGCTCCTGGCTGCGATACTCATTCATGGGGTTTTCAACCAGTTCCTGGTTTCTCCGGCTGTGTCGACAGTTATTATCCTGCTTCTGGTACCTTTTTCGATCACCTTGATTTTTTCTGCCAACGAGACATCAATCCGCAACTGGCTCGAACTTGAATTTGATTCCGAAACGGGAATCCTCAGGATGATTAGAAAAGGGCAGTTTGCTTCAACGAAAACAGGTGCTTTTCTCGTTGCTCTGAAGGATCATTTCCCCGGGGAGGTGGTGCTTGACATGTATTGTTTCATCAGTTTGTATCTGGAACTTTCCATGAAAGCAAAAACGCTGATGATGCTGAAGGAAAATGATTTGGAAATTCTTGTAGACCCTGAACTATCGATGAAGATAAAGGAACTGAAAGCCCTGAAAAAAAGCATTGGTCGCGGCGGATATCTTGCTATTGCACCGGTTTTGCGCATGAGCCGCAAGGATCTGTGGAAAATTTCCATGCTTGAAGAAACGTAATGCCTGGCAAACACATGATTAAAACAGGCTGTATATAGTTAAAGATTGATAAAAGACCCTTTCAAAAATAATTGTTATCATATAAAACCAACCTTTTACTTTTCCTCCGTATTATGATAGACAAGGACGATAATGAGCTGGTTTATGAGGTCATTCATGGCAGCACTTCCTCCTTCGAAGTTTTAATCGACAGGTACCAGAAAACAATTTTTAACATGATGTTGCGGATGGTGAATGATACTGAAACAGCCAAAGATCTTACACAGGACCTGTTCGTTCAGGCTTATGAAAAACTTGGCGGATTCAATTTCAGGTTCCGGTTTTTCAGCTGGATCTACCGCATGGCGTTAAATAAGGCCATTGATTGGAACAGGAAACGGAAACCAACCTGCCGGCTCGAATTGGCTGATTCCCAATTATCAGATACCCCGGTGTCGAACGATTCAGAAATCAGAAGCAATCTGCTTCAGGTTGCTGTGCTGCGACTTAATCCAAAATACAGGGCTTTAGTGCTGTTGAAATATTACTGCGATCTTTCCTATGAAGAGATTCAGGAAACGACTGGCGTCCCGCTGAAGAAAGTTCGTTCACGTCTTTTCATTGCCAGAGAGATGTTGAGAAAAGAATTGATTGTAAATGGTTTTTTTGAAAATGAATAACAAAAAAATCATCGGAATAATATGCAAGGACCTTGACCAGGAGTTAAGCGCCGGAGAAAAAGCCGAACTGGATGATTACCTTGCGTCGAGCCCGGAAGTACACCAGATATACCGGCAACAGGCTCTGATAAAAAAGCACCTGGATGAAGGACAGGCCTCGATGATTGAAGTGGATTTTAAAAAAAATATTTTAAATAAAATAGCTATGGAAGCATATAAACAACCTCAGAAGAAAGATAACGTTCGCCTCGTTCACGGTTTCTTGTCCAGACCTGTTGTGAAATTTGGCTTCACCTTCTTTATGGGCATCTTTATGGGTTTCCTGATTTTCAGCTTTCTGAAAGCTGATTTTACAGGAACTTCTGTGCAAACTAACCAGATGAAAGGTGCCTTTTACGACAACGAATCGGCAAACAACATAATAACTGCCGATGTTCTCCAGTATGACAGTCCAGTGGCCACGGCCATCATCAAGGTTCGTTATTCGACGACGATGGTTGAGATAACGGCTGAACTGACTTCCAACGAACCGGTGAAATGCAACTTCCTGTTCGATTACAACAATTTTGCAGTTCTGAATATACAGAATTCGAACGTGAATAACCAGACGACCGCCATGGCAGCGGGCAACTTCATCCAGATCAACAACATGGGGGAAAATAAATTCCTGATCTATCTGAGCAATAAAAATGCCCTGCAGAACAATATAGACTTTAAAATAATGCTGAACGATTCGCCCATTTTTCAGAATTCCGTTCAGGTTAACAAGGATTAACCAAACTAATCTCCACACCATGAAAAAGCAAACGAAAATTATTATCAGCCTGGTGATAACCATTGCCATCCTGATCATCGGAATTTCCATTTTCTATCCCGAAGTGCTTAAAGGCATTACATCTGGTACTTTCGGCAAGGCCGACAAATATCATAACGCCCAGATGACCGAAAAAGATGTTCAGCTCAGGAGTGAATACACGGCGGATACTGGCAAGTTGAGAACCATGATCCAGGGGCTGATCTATTTCTCTATTTTCACGAACAACTTAAGCAGAACAATGGATTCCTGTGTCCTCGTCCTCTCTAAAAGCGGAATTACAAATCAGCAGACGGAATATGCGCATTTGGCTGCTTTAACAGATTATGCTGCTTTCATCAGGAATAACAACAAGACGCTTGGGACTACCATCAGCATGCTCACCGGGTTCTATCTGAATGCCAAGTCTGACCCATCAGCCGATGTTGAAAAAAACCTGCGTGATTTCGGAAATTATGTGAACAAACTGAATGAAAAGGATTCAGTTCTGGAGCTGGCACTGAAGAGTGTTGACAGCCATATGCTTCAAAGTAAAACACTGCAGGCCAGGAAAGGGGAACTGGCTTCGGTAAAATCCATCCGCGATCAGCTCCTGATAGGCAGCATCCGGTTGTCTGCCATGCTGCAGGATAAACCCCTTTGTGCAACATTATGCTCCTATGCAATTTCATCGCAGGATAGACTGGGTATGTTGTTTGGACAACAAAAACTGGGGCTTGTTAATAACCAGGAAAAACTGGCCATATTGAACCAGGAAAAATTCAGCAGCTGGGTGGTTGGTAACCAGTTGTTTTTCGGATCGGCGGATCGGCTGGCCGACATCATCCAGGCACAGACGGTTAACAGTGCAATAAATTCAAAAGGGGATGATCTGGGCTTAAAGATAGGCAGCGTTATTCTTTATGAAGATTCGAAACTCCAGTTCGTGGTTAGCATTTTGGGTGACCTTCGGGCTGCACTTTCTTCAGGTATCCTGATAAACGCACTGGGTGGCACTGAAAAGTTTGGCAGTATGGTTGGGATCATAATTCTCTCCCAGGATGGATTAAATGTGCTGGGGTCAAACTTCGACCTGAAAAATGCAGTCCAGTCGCAGGAACTTGCATCGGTTCTCAGTGCAAGCCAGATGGGAGCAATATTAAGTTCCCGGGAAGGAATTAACTCAGTTTCTTATGGTGCTTGTTTTATCGAGTTAATCGGTCAGTTGAACAGCCAAAACATGATGGGAATCATGGATAAGTGACTTTGATGACCGGCGCTGGTGACTAAATGATGTGTTTATGTTTAAAACAATAACCCGGAACAGTCTATGCATCCTGTTACTTCTGCAACTGTCAACCGGGTTTTTGTATGCGCAGCATAAACTCAGGCTTCAGCAATTCCGAACACCGAACGTCAAGCTGGTATTCCTTGATAAAAACACCTCCTACCTGGTGCCCCACACAGTGAGGTCTTTTGAAAATGCCCTGATTTTTCATCAAAAATTCTGGAGTTATTCTCCGTCGGGGGCTACGAATATCCTGTTCAACGATTTTTCAGATATTGGAAACGGTGGAACGATGGTCATCCCATGGAACTTCCTGAATATCGGGGTGTCTCCTTTCGATTACACCTTTTCAGTGGTGCCTTCGAATGAACGGATGCAATGGCTTATGAGCCATGAACTTACACACCAGGTGATGTGCGACCAGGCGTCGGGTGCTGACCGCACGATTCAGGAAATATTCGGAGGTAAAGTGATGCCCGACAACAGGGATCCGGTTTCTTTGATTTACAGCTACTTTACAACACCCCGGTGGTATTCGCCCCGATGGTACCATGAAGGAATTGCTGTTTTCATGGAAACCTGGATGTCGGGGGGCATCGGTCGTGTCATGGGAGGTTATGATGAAATGGTCTTTCGGACAATGGTTCGTGACAGCAGTTTTTTTTACAATGTCATCGGGCTTGAAACAGAAGGGACTACCATCGATTTCCAGGTAGGAGTGAACTCTTATCTTTACGGAACCAGGTTTGTCAGTTATCTTGCCTACCATTACGGCATGGGGAAACTAAAGGAATTTTACACCCGGACGGATACCAGCCGGCGGTTTTATGCAAACCAGTTCAAACATGTGTACGGTATCCCGATACAACGGGAATGGAACAAATGGATCAGGTGGGAACACGATTTCCAGCAGGGGAACCTGTCAAGGATCAGCCAGTTGCCTCCCACCAGGCTGCGCAGGATCACCGGCACCCCTGTGGGTTCGGCATCGCGGCCCTGGTACGACCGGGAGAATGGTAAAATTTATATGGCCGTGAATTACCCGGGGAAACTGGCGCACCTGGTGAGTATCGACATAAAAAGCGGGGCCATGAAGAAAATCGCTCCGGTGACCAGTCCGGGCTTATATTATGTTACCAGCCTAGCCTACGACGATTCAACGAAGACGCTGTTTGCATCAACACATAACCCCGACTGGCGCGGACTGCAATCCATCGATGTTAAAACCGGCCGAACGAGGGAGTTGATGAAATTTGACCGGGCTGGAAACCTGGTATTTAATCATAAAAACCATGCAATTTACGGAGTGCAAAACATGAGCGGCAGGTCAACCCTGGGCAGGATTCCGCCCCCGTATACGAAATGGCAGGATCTTTACACGCTACCTTTTGGCCGGGATTTCTCCGACCTCGATATCTCGCCCGACGGATTATGGCTTTCGGGTACCCTGTCCGACATCCAGGGACGGCAAAAACTGGTTTTATTCCGCATTGCCGATCTTGAAGCAGGTATAATGGAATTCAAAGAAATTTATGAATTTGAAGACAATCCTGCCGCTAATTTTGTTTTCACACCCGATGGAAAATACCTGGTCGGGACCTCTTATTATACAGGGGTGTCCAATGTTTTCAGGATTTCGCTGCAAACTCTCCGGGCTGAGATACTGACCAATGCCACCAGTGGCTTTTTCCGGCCGGTGCCTGTTTCCAGTGATTCGATGCTGGTACTTGAATATACACAGGAGGGAATGATACCAGGGATGGTAAAAATTGACACACTGGCCGATGTCAATGCCATCGAATTTCTCGGCCAGAAGATTTACAAACGTTACCCCCAGGTTGAGCAGTGGATGCTTCCGCCGCCATCAAAGATCAACCTTGATTCACTGCAGGTGAAAGAATCACGGTACAGGCCGGTAAAAGAGCTGAAACTGGCCAGCGCATACCCCATCATCCAGGGTTATAAATGCTATACTTCCGTGGGTTACCGGCTTAATTTCATGGATCCCCTCGGAATCAATGCGCTGACGCTGAAATGGTCTTTCAGTCCGCAACCTTCATTACCCCTGAAACAAACCGTGCATCTTGCATTAGATTATTCCCTCTGGAATTGGATTTTCTCCGCCAACTACAACTATGCCGATTTTTACGACCTTTTTGGCCCGACTAAATTCAGCAGGGCAGGCTATTCATTTTCAGTAAGATACAACAAAGTTTTTAACCGGATGTTGCCCGGGAAATCTGAGTTTTATTTTAAACTTACTGCTTATGGCGATCTTGAAACCCTGCCATTCTACCAGAATATTGCCTCAGATTACCGAAATTTATATATCGGTACACTCAGTTACCATAAAAGCCATCTCCGGAAGTCGTTGGGCGCCATCGAACCCGAGCAGGGATATGATTGGAATGTATTTGGCTTTACGAGTTTCGCAAAGCAGACATTTTATCCCCAGCTGATCAATAATTTTGACCTTGGGTTTCTGCTGCCGGTTCGCAATTCGGCTATCTCGTTCCGGACTTCAGTTGGCCAGTCATTCGGCGAATCAGCCAAGACCAACTCCTATTTTTATTTCGGCGGATTCCGGAACAACTACATTGAATACCGGCCGGCACAGCAATACAGGGATATGTCAAGTTTGCCGGGTTTGCAGATCGACCAGGTGTCAGCCCTGAATTATGGTAAATTCACCACTGAAATAGATTTCAGCCCCATCCGGTTCCGGAAACTCGGGTTGCTTGGGTTTTATTCAACCTATGCCCGTTTTTCCGTTTTTGGCATGGGGATGTTCACCAATATCGCCAACGATCAGCCACAGCTTAACTACTTCTCGTCGGGCATTCAGCTCGACCTCGAACTGGTGATGTTTTCACTGCTAAAATCGACCCTCTCTTTCGGCTTTGCCAGGGCGTACGGCCTCATGGCACCCCTCGACCAGTTCATGGTTTCCCTGAAGTTGTAACCTGGAAAGGCGGTAAGTTGTGAGGCTGTATTCTTGAAAGAAAAATTTGTCCCCCGACCCCTTACTGAAGCCAGGGGTCGGGGGGATGAGCTGAATTATTTGATTGTCAACCTTATCCCTGCATATACCGTTACGCCTAAAATAGGCCCCCATCCCATCGCTCCGTCGAAATGAGTGTGATAGGGTTTCCAATATTCGGTGATCGGGTCCGACTGTGTAAAATTAGTCATGTTCTCGCCGCCGAGGTAAACATCGATGAATTTGAATTTCTTCGTAATCTGTGCCAGAAGTTGTATGTATGGCTGTGATGTTCCCGGACGCTGAAGTTTTGCAGGCATCTTCTGTGTATCAGGCAGACGTTGCGGCCCGTTCAATTGCCCGGTGAGATCAAATTTCCACTTTTCCCATTTTGTAGCGTAAGATAAAGTGATTAACCCTTTGTACAAATTGACAAACGGTTTAATCCTGAGTCGCGAATTCTCGGTCACTTTCACATCATTGACACGAAAAGCCAAGGTGATCGTAAACCGGTTAACAGGCTCACATGTGAATTGTGCCTGGATGCTGTTGGAATAAGATTGGCCGTGAAGATTGTAAATGAAAACGCCTGTCGGCATACTGTCGATGTCGACGATCACCTGGTTAACAAAATTAGTCCGGTAAGCATCGATGCTGAACTCCGCTTTATTATGAAAGAGTGTGAATTCCTTCGTAAAATTGATCCCGAAATTCCAGGCTTCTTCCTGTCTTAATCCCTCAGCAAAATAAAGTATACGCTGGCTGACGAAAATCCCCGAATTTTCAGCAAACACATTGGCTGTTCTGTACCCTTTACCGGCAGATGCCCTGAGGACCGTTGTTGGATTGAACCGGTATCTCAAATGCAACCGGGGCGTAAAATACCACCCGTACTGATTGTTGTAATCAACCCTTGCACCGGCAATCATGCTGAATTTCTCCTTCACGTTGAGCGTATATTCAAAAAATGCGCCCGGAACCCATTCGGTGCGGTTTCGTATATAATTAACTACCTTATTGCCAACAAGTTTAAACAAACTGCTGTCGGGATAAAGCTGGTAGAGATACAGGAGTTGATTCTGATTGTAATTTTCATGAAAGTCATCAAGCAGATAGCTGACTCCAGCCGAAATTTTATGATTCGGATTTGTCACATCGGTTGTGAAGATAAGGTTGGCATAAATGCTCTGTTCATGCCCGCTATACTGATTGATCCCATAAAAGGCATTCTGTTCATGGTTGACCCCCGAAAGGATCAAACCAAAACTGCTTGATGGATGGTTCGGGATGAAAATTCCATTCTTCCAGAAGGCTTCCAGCCGCTTTGTACGGATACCCATACCATATTTTTTTGCATCGGTTGTTATGCCTGTGGTGTCGGTGTTCCAGGTGGTTTTATCAAAATCCATCTGTCCACCTTGCCGGTTTTCATCTAAATATTTTATACCAATTTTCGAAACCCATTTACCGGGGTTGATATAATCCCACCGGTTGAAGATATTATACGTTGTCATCATCGGAACATCCATGAAACCGTCGTGGTTGCGATCGAACTTGTGCCGCTGGTCATCCACATGTACAAACAGCATGGTACTCAGTTTATCATTGATTTTTACAGCGCCATTCGCGTTGGCTTCAAACCGGAGATTGCTATTACCAAACAGATTGACGTAAAGTTTTTCACTGTGCTCGGGTTTCTTGTATTCAACGTTGATCTGGCCGGTTATCGATTCGTAGCCATTTACTACTGAAGCAGCGCCTTTGCTCACCTGGATCGATTCCATCCATGGTCCCGGAATATAGTTGAGGCCAAATGTGGATGCAAGTCCACGCAGCATGGGAATGCTTTCAGTCATCACCTGGCTGTAAATGCCCGATAATCCCAGCATCTGGATCTGTTTTGCCCCTGTTACGGCATCACTGAAAGAGACATCAACGGATGGGTTCGTTTCGAAACTCTCAGCGAGATTGCAACATGCCGCCCGTTGCAATTCTCCTGTATTAATGAAAATAGTTTGCTGGGCACGCAGCTTTGAGATAAATGAATCCTCCTGCTTCCCTTTTATTTCCACTTCATTGAGGTTTTGGTTATCAGGAATCATAAGGAAATCGACCTTTGTACGATCCTTTCCAACAGTCAACGTGTCCTTTTTATAACCTAATGAGCTGAAAACAAGCCGGTAATCTTTAATGCCATCCTTCCCAATCCGGAACTTTCCCTTCCCGTCGGTGAATGTTCCCGTTGTCGTTCCAAGCCAGAAAACATTTACACCGGGCAGCGCTGCCTTATGACCTGCAGCGTCCATTTCCGAAACAGTACCACCTACTGTTTGTGCCATGCACCGGTGGGCTGTGAGCATCCCGGTGAATAATAATATCAATAGATAAATTCTATGAATTTTCGTCATCTTTTGCGTTTTTTAATCCATGAAAAATAATGTAAAAGGCTGATAATCACGATACGTGTCTATCAGAAAAACATATCAGGCAAGCGCCGGATGAGCGGGAATTTTGATCTGGTGGAGAAAATGAACCAACTGTTTACCAAACAGCGGAGGTGAATAAAACTGAAAATATACCGAATGAACCTCCAATTGGTTTTCGATAGAACATACGCGCAGAAGCGGCAACGATAAAGGCGGTGTCTGCGACACATCCTTAACCGTAAGTTTGTCAAGACGTTCTGAAATAAAATGCAGCATCAGGAATGAGTTGGTACTGACACAGCATGGCGTTGGGGCGAAATTTTGAGGCAGATCAGAAAAATTGACAGGTAAAACGTCAATGGTTTCGCCTTCACAGCAGCTACCCGGTGCCTCTTTGAAAATTTCAGCATAAACAGAAATCCTATCCTCATTGCTGCTGCTGCATGTGTGACGGAAAATGGAGATGCCCGTAATCCCAAAAAGGAATACCACCAACAAACTCACGACACCGATGCGTTTAACAGTCTTCATCATTCAAATTACTTTGCAAAAGTAAACATTTAATTTGATTTGAACGGTGATTCCCGAAGTGTGATTGAGATGTAAAGGGGAGCTATATATATTGTTACACTCATTTAATTTTGTTGTGCCGGAAAATTTGAAAATTATTTTTACCTTGCATAGCGAATTGGCTGATTTAAAAATCGTAACAAATCCACCCAAAAAACCAATGCCATGAAAAAGATGTTTATCCTCCTCGGAACCATTGCATTATTCCTGATGCTTTCATGCAACCAACAAACACAGCAAAATGCAGTTTCACTCGATACTGGCTGGAAGTTTAACACCGGTGATGAGCCTGCATGGGCAACATTGGCCTTTGATGACTCAAAATGGGATACAATTGATCCAAAAAAAATATGGGAAGAACAAGGATATAAGGGATATGACGGATTCGCCTGGTACCGGCTTCATGTCCAAATTCCATCTTCGCTGAAAGAAAATGCCTTTATTAAAGACAGCATTCAAATCCTGCTGGGGAAGATCGACGATTGTGACCAGGTGTTTTTGAATGGCGAGCTTATTGGCGAGAACGGAAGAACAATTTTTATCAAAACGGAACCATCTGCAGAATTCATTAAAGAGCAGGGAAAATGGTATATCGACCGGCGATATGTGCTGGCAGCAAATGATCCACGCATTCATTGGGACCAGGACAACCTTATCGCAATAAGAAGTTATGACCAGAGAGGAGCAGGTGGTGTGTTTGGAAAACCTTTCGAAATCTCGATGACTGAACTGAAGGATCATCTCAAATTTGACTTTTCTTCCGCTGCCTTTATGTTCGATGGCGACAGCATGATCACGAAAAAATTCACCATTCAGAACCTTTCCGGTACTGAGGAATTCAAAGGGAAATTATTGATCAATGCGGTTCTTGGTGATAACGGGATCAACATCTATTCTGAATGCACTGGAGTGGATATTACGCCACATTTAAAACTTGAGAAATCAGTAACATTCAAACATAATATTTCCAAACCTGCCACCCTCCAGGTTTCATTCATTGAATCAACCAGTGGAAAAACCATTACAGACGTATTGGAAATACCTTATATCCTCACACCAAAGGTTTCAATGAAGCCGCAGATCAACGGGGCAAAAGTATTTGGTGTGCGGCCATGGTCGCCGTTTCAGTTCAAAGTGGCGGCGACAGGTCAGCCTCCGTTAAGATACAGTGCCTCCGACCTGCCCGAAGGACTTGTGATCAACCCGGAGAATGGCATTATCACCGGTTCTCTGAAAAAGAAAGGTGAATACACCATAAAGTTAACTGTCGAAAACCGGCTTGGCTATGCTGAGCGTGACCTGAAGATCATCGTGGGCGATATCATCTCACTTACCCCGCCAATGGGATGGAACAGTTGGAATTGCTGGGGGTTGAGTGTTAGTGACCAGAAAATACGGCAATCGGCAGAAGCCATGAAATCAAGCGGATTGATTGATCATGGGTGGACATATATCAACATCGACGATGGATGGGAGGATACCCATGACAAATACGGCAATATTCTTCCCAATGCCAAGTTCCCCAACATGAAAGCGCTTTGCGGTTATGTTCATTCATTGGGATTGAAGATTGGCATTTATTCCTCACCCGGACCTAAAACATGCGGAGGATATGAAGGCAGTTATACATTTGAGGCAAAGGATGCACAGAATTATGCAAACTGGGGCATTGATTATCTGAAATATTACTGGTGTTCTTACGAGAACATTGCACCAAAGCCCACCCTCGAACAGATGAAGGATCCATACAGGGAGATGAAACACGCCATCAGGAAAGCAAACCGCGACATCCATTACAGTCTTTGCCAGTATGGCATGGGAGATGTGTGGACCTGGGGAGCTGAAGTGGATGCCAACTCATGGCGTACAACAGGAGATATTGAAGATACCTGGGAAAGTTTATCAGCAATCGGCTTCAGTCAGAATCCATGCTCACCCTATTCGGCACCAGGCCGCTGGAACGACCCCGATATGCTTGTTGTGGGTTGGGTTGGCTGGGGACCGGCGCTTCATTACACCAGGTTGACTGCAAGTGAACAATATACACACATCACCTTGTGGAGCTTGCTCGCAGCGCCACTTTTAATTGGTTGCGATCTTACCCAGGTTGATGCATTCACGTTAAATCTGCTTACAAACGACGAGGTGATTGCGGTAAATCAGGACCCATTGGGGAAGCAAGCTGCCCAGATTAAAAAGACCAATGACTACGAGATTTGGACCCGTAACCTGGAAGATGGCAGTATAGCCATTGGGTTATTCAATAAAACTGATAAGCCGTTATACGTACCAGTCAGTTTAAAAGACTTGAATATCAGCGGAAAACAAGCAATGCGCGATCTCTGGACCCAAACTGACCTTGGAAAAGTTTCCGGCCATTTTGAGATGAAGACTCAGCCGCACGGAGCAAGGTTGATAAAAATTTCGCAGTAAATGATAAAATTTTAACGTAAAAAAGGGGCGAATCATAAAACTCGCCCCTTTTGTTTTTCGCCATTCCTGCTATTTCTTAACCTGCTGGATGGCAAAATCGAGGGCTTTCCTGACCATGTCGGCAGGAGGCATTTCGATGAACCCGTTGTCCATGAGTGAGCGGGTGAGACCACGGGCATGTTCAATATCTTTTTTTGCTTTCTCAAAAGCTTCATCCCAGGTGAGGTGAATCCGGGCCACGCCATCTTTAATAGCCTGCATGGCCACATCGGCAGCTTCATGTGGGAATACGGAAGCCTCTTCCATATTTGGCACAATATTGTTCACATTGATACCCCTTTTTTCGGCATAGTTGGCTAAAGAGTGGGCTGCAGCAATGGCCATCGTGTCGGTAATTTTTCGTGCCCTGACCATCAGGGCGCCTTTCAGAATTCCCGGGAAACCTATAGAATTATTCACCTGATTGGGAAAATCGCCTCGACCTGTAGCGACAATGTATGCGCCCTCTTCCTTGGCAGCATAGGGATAAATTTCGGGCACGGGATTGGCGCAGCAGAATACGATTGATTTTTCAGCCATGCTGTGCACCCATGGGCGTTTGATAACATCAGGGCCAGGAGTTGACAGAGATATAAGCACATCGGCATTCACCATGGCCTCATCAATTGTAGGTACCTTTCCGGGATTGGTCTTTTCACAAAGTTCCCACTTCCGGTAGA
The DNA here is from genome assembly GCA_903925275.1 of uncultured Bacteroidales bacterium. Classification (GTDB taxonomy): domain Bacteria; phylum Bacteroidota; class Bacteroidia; order Bacteroidales; family FEN-979; genus CAIVAT01. The sequence continues at coordinate 26,945 of CAIYES010000428.1, read as the reverse complement.
AGCGTTTATCTGCTTTAATGTCCTCGCGATCCTTGTGCAGCGAACCTTTGGTATCAAACAGGATCATTTTGGCCGGATCAGCCCCGTCGGTTATCAATAACCGGGCAATGGTAGTGTTGGATGCGCCGGCACCGTTTAATACGATCCTGACGTCATGCATTTTTTTGCCGGCAAGTTTAAGTGCATTAATCACGCCTGCCAGGGTAACACAGGCAGTGCCCTGGGCATCATCGTGCCATACAGGGATGTCGCATTCCTCGCGAAGAACGTCTAAAACCCGGTAGCAGTTTGGCTGTGATATATCTTCAAGATTGATTGCACCGAAACTTGACTGGCACATCTTTACAAATTCAATAATTTTTTCAGGATCATTTTTCCCATCTTTCCCTTTGCTGTCGATACACAATGCAACGCCATCAACGCCACCGAGGTACTTCATCAGAAAAGCTTTACCCTCCATTACACCAAGTCCACCGGAAGGCGTGCAATCACCGTCGCCCAGAACGCGGGTAGAATCACTGACTACTGCCACCAGATTGCCCCGGTTTGTGAGATCGAATGATGTATCATTGTTATCCCGTATGTCTGTTGAAACTTTTGAAACACCTGGTGTATACCAAACATTGAACCAGTTGAACCCCACAACGGGGGCTTTGGGTACCGTCTGGATTTTGCCCTGGTAAAACCTGTGGGCATCCTGCGAAAGTGCTTTCAGAAAAAGCGTTTTTGCCTTGGCCAGCTGTTCAGGTGTAAAATCCGACGGAAAAGCTTCTTCAAGGTTCTCTAAGGTTAAGGAGAGTTCTTTCATGTTTTTGATTTTTTGTAAAATTATAGAATTAAATTTAAAATAACCATTACACGAATAAAAAAATCCGGGTAATTATTTTTAATATTAAGATTAATTGTAAATTCGCCCTGGTTATTAATTCTAATATTAATGTGTTATGTCAACAGGCAAAGTAAAATTTTTCAATGAGAGAAAAGGTTTTGGCTTCATATTGGATGATGAAAGCCAGCAGGACGTATTTGTTCACGTGAGTGGACTTGTGGACAAAATTCGTGAAAATGATCAGGTTACTTTTGATCTGACGGAAGACAATCGGGGGAAGAAAGCAATCAACGTTCGAAGAGACTAAATTTGTTTCAAACGGACACAAATAAAAAGAGCGAAGCAACACTTCGCTCTTTTTATTTGTGCCCCGATAGGTTAATTAAGCGGATCGAGGTGCATCAACAAGGTGCCATCGATGTACATTTGAACCCATGCAACAGGCAGCGGCCCGTTAAGAACGCCGAAAACACGGAAGTAAAATTGTTGACTTCCAAGATAAGGCCTGATGTTGGTATTGTTCAGGGCAAGCGTTATTGTTTTAGAGGCAGGATCGACATTTGTCGCAGTACCAACCTCATCAGCAGGATTAAAATCGGCATTGGCTGAAATTTCTGCCCGGGCAGACTGAAGCCAGCTAAACGTAACAGTGTCAGGTTGGTCGATGGTAATTGAACAGTAGGTAAACGTTGTATTTCCAACAATGCCGCTGGAAAGTCCGTTTGCACTCAAAATACTGTCAAGATTGGCAACGATGGATCCTGAATAAAGAAGTTCTTCTCCGCTTTTGTATACAGATGGGGTATAAATGAAAGTTGTGCGGGGAATCTTATAGGAGTAATCGAATGCTGATAGTTTCTTTACTTTCGAACATGATGAAAAAAAGAGAACCGGACAAACAGCAATCGTGAAAATGATTAACAGAATTCTTGTTTTCATGGGCGATATTTTTGGTTAATACTCAGAGATGAATATCGATATTTTATTTATTAAGCATTACCGGCATTACAAGCATAAGAATATCTTCCTCTTTATTATCACTGTTGACAGGGGTCAGGATTCCCGCCCGGTTTGGAGCAGACATCTCAAGCCTTACTTCATCTGTTTCGATGTTGTTTAACATCTCCATCAGAAATTTTGAATTAAATCCAATCTCCATATCTTCACCATCGTACGAACAGGTGAGCCGTTCCTTCGCTTCATTCGAAAAATCAATGTCTTCGGCGCTTAAGAGCAACTCTTGTCCTGAGACTTTGAATCTGATCTGATGCGTTGACTGGTTGGCAAAAATGGAAACGCGACGGATAGTGGTAAGCAATGCATGACGGTCGATCGTCAATTTATTGGGATTTTCCTTAGGGATCACTGCATCATAGTTCGGGTATTTTCCATCAATCAACCTGCAGATGAGATGTATATTGGCAAAGGAAAAAAATGCATTGGTTTTGTTGTATTCAATAGTTACCTGGATATCCTGACCGGATAAAATATTTTTCAGCAGATTCAACGGTTTTTTGGGAAGAATAAAGGAGGCAGATTCTTCTGATTTAAGATCGGTTCGTTTATAACGCACCAACTTGTGGGCATCTGTTGCCACAAAGGTTACATCGTCGGGTGTAAGTTCACAGAAAACACCGGAAAGGACAAGCCGCAATTCGTCATTGCCAGTGGCAAACAGGGTTTTATTAATTGCCTGAGCCATCAAACGGGCACTGAACGACAAGGCCGTTGTATCTTCCAGCATTGGTGTACGCGGGTATTCATCACTTTTGTGACCGGAGAGTTTATATTTTCCTTCACCTGCCGAAATTTCAATCATCAGGGTACCCAAATTGATAGAAAAGGCAATCGGAACATCGGGAAAGGTTTTCAGGGTATCCACCAGAATTTTTGCAGGAATTGCGATACTTCCCGTCTCTTCCGACATATCCGGGGTAATTGTAACGCGCATGGTGGTTTCAAGATCGGAGGCAGTAATTGTCAATGATTCATCTTTTAATTCAAAAAGAAAATCATCCAGGATGGGAAGGGTGTTGTTTGTATTGATCACACCCAGGATGGCCTGAAGGTTTTTAAGCAGTAGTGTACTGGAGATGATGAATTTCATGGCAGTTATGTTTTGTTAAAATTGTGTCAAATATACGACAAAAAATGTGTTTAAACAATATTATTTATATTTGGTTTAATTTATCCTTCCCCGCTTTTTTCCTCCGGAAGTCGAATTTTCGTTCCTCTCCTTTCATCAAACGCATTATATTCTTACGATGTGTTAAAGGGATAAAAACCGCTACCAGCAAGGAAAGGCTGATCAATCCGGGTTGCCTTTCCCCGATAATAAACCAAACAACAACAGGAAAAACAATGGAAGCAACAATGGAGGAGAGTGAAACATAACGGGTAACTGCAAGGATCAGGATAAACACCCCAAGAACCACCAGAATCGCCAGCGGAAACAGAGCGATTGCGGCACCTGCAATAGTTCCAACACCTTTTCCTCCTTTAAACCCGACATAAACCGGAAAAACATGACCCAAAACCGCAGCAAGGGCCATTCCGATTTGAACATATACCAACCCATCAGGGCTAAGCCCCGGAACCGGAAGCCAGATGGTCAATTGCACAGCCAGCCATCCCTTGAAAACATCGATGAGCAGCACAGGGATACCGGCATTATATCCCAGTACCCTGATCACATTGGTAGCACCTGCATTGCCACTTCCATGCTCACGAACATCGATACCATAAAGAATTTTCCCAACCCAGACAGCAGACGGAATTGATCCCAGCAGGTAGGCGGCGAGGATTTCAAGAATAATATAAAGTGCTGTCATCCGTCAGGTTTTAATAAGCGTGAATCGAAGGTGCAAAGTAAAATAAAATCCGGTTACCTATGGCGTATCTTCTGTCTCAAATTTACTGAGGAAGTCACTTTTCATGCGTTGCGTGGCAGGTCTGCATACATAGCCTCTTGCCACGTTGCTGATCTTCTTCAACTCCGACTTCGATTGTGTTGCCTCCCGTACGATGTCGTTGAAATTAAGATCAGACGACAGCGCCATCAACATGTTGTTGCGGTAATTGAAATAAAACCAGTCATTTTTGCTAAGTTCCAGATAGATTGTAAAATCATCGCCATTGTTCTTCTTGGTGAATTGGATGATCCCATTTACATAACGGTTTACCTGGGTTTTCCCGATATTGGCAATCCCGATGGAGCCATACGAAATATAAGAACGGGTTGATGAATCCCACTTCATCGATACATCTGCCAGAAAAAGCGAGCGTTCCAGTGCTTCAGGAAATTTTTTATATTTTCCTAGCAATTCCTGTTCACCTGTGAGGCGATCAAATTCCGGTTTATCAAGCATATTTCCGATTGCCATGGCATAGGGTGTACTCATCAGTTTGACCCCGGGAAGGTTAATCGATTCGACCTGGGAACTGAACCGTAGAAGTCCCTGTTCCGGGAACGGAAAATTCAACGCAATGGCACAATGCAACCTGACGGAATCCGGTATGATGTAGTAGTCAAGGGTGCCGAAATTTTCCATATTGAAATTGCCAGGTCTGAGACTGAGATTGAGTTGACCCTCCCCGCGAATCATACAATTATCTGTATTCAGTGAAAAGTAGTTGCCTTTTTCACCCAGATTCAGCAGTTTTTCGGGTTTGGCAATGCGAAATTCGCTTGTAGGAATGTTGTATTCGATAAAACCATTGGCCGTGATCATCGTTGTGTCGCTGTAACCTATCTTTCTACGGAAAAAAGAAGGACTGATCCTGACCTCAGTATTTAAGAACATCAAACCCAGATTGATCGGCTCGTACGCTGTATTTTTCAGTGGCGCGTTAATCGGAATCTGCACATGATTCGGATCGATCTGACCCGTGAATCTGACCCTCTCCTCCTTTACATTAAAGCAAGTGGTGATGGGATAAAAACCGCCATCGAAGGTTAGATTTTTCTCGGCAGCATGCAGAATGACATTTCCGCTGAAAGCGAATTCGGGGCTTAACCTGAAATTTGCAGAATCTTTAATTAAACCTTGTGCTGTTGTATGAAAAGCCGAATCAACCCGGATATCGCCGAAATGTATCGTTTCACGCTGCCCGGTTCTGTCGATGTAATCATAATCGCCCTTGCCGGTATAGTCTTTCCGGGTAGCGATGGATACTTCGGCATTGTAAAACTGATGAAACCGTGATGTTGTATTGGCGATGATGATGGCATGCACAAGTGTCTGCATTAGTGCATCCTTATAGATCATCACTTTTCCGGAATCCGGAAAAACAGCTGCATCAGCCACCTTGATAATCTTTACATCCTGGGCGTTGATCACGTTGGTGCGAAGATTATACCGAGCTTTGGAAGCGAAGAATTTCAAGGGTTCCTGCAACGTATCTTTTACTGAGATAAACTCCGATCCGGTGTAAGCCACGTCGATAAGTTGAGCCAAACTCAACGAATCATATGCCTTCATTTTGCTCATCTCATTGGTTAACAGGATCTCTTCGCTGTCGATGAGCCAGTCAAATCTGTCCATCGAACATTCATACTTGTTAATCGGGAATTGCACTTGTGAAATCCCGACATTCGACTTGAACTCCCCTTTGCGGTTGTCAAAATCAAAATGGGTCTGGTAGTTTTTTGTTGAAATAGTCAGGTCGGCAAGATATGACTGGATACGGAAGTCGGCAATGAGCGCATCAAAAGTTCGCCGGTTGAACTTAAATTCCTGGGAAACCATTGTAGCATCTTTGATTTTAACATTGCCATTTCCGCTGAGCATCCTTGGGGTCAGCGCCAGTTTCCCTCTGAATGAAGACTGGTTATTGTACATTGCCAAATCTTTCGTTGGACTGTTGATCAACAGGGAATCCTTATAGGGCAGCCAGAATTCATTAACCGAATCCCCGTGGGTTTCGGGATACTCCACTGCTCCTTGTACTTCGACTGTCTTGAATGTCTTGGCAAGAGCCATCATGGAGTCGGGCAAGAAGGTGAAATTCTTAGAATAACTGGTTGAATTCAGAAACTTGAAGATTCCATTGCCATGCAAACCGCGGTTGCTCATATCGACTTTGGCAATGAAGGTCCCTTTACCGCCATATAATGGCAGTCCCGTGCTGTCAGTTGTTGTTTCTACGCCAAGTGAGTAATCGGGACGAATTTTCAATGGTTCATCAATCTGTGGGAAGATTCCGCCGGTTGCAAGGGAGCCTGTGAACTTCAGGCTGTCGGTATTCATATCATCAATACTGCTGATGGAAAATGGTTTGACCTCGTAGAAAAATTTATCCTTGGCATAAACACCCTTCATAATGGAACTATCGTTATAGTAAACCATCGCGTTGTTCTTGTTGGTGAAAATGGGATATTGTGCCAGATTCTTCCTGCCCGATTTACTTGCCGGATCATCAATCAACAACGTGCCACTGAGGTTGGTAATAGCAGTTTTTGTCCTGATTTTCAGGAAACTCTCCGTTTTGGGATCCCAGATTTTACTGTTCACATAGTAGAACATTGAATCGATCGACGGCAGGTTGATTTTGAATTTTTTATACTCAAATGAGCAATCGAAGGCATGAAAGTCGAACAATCCAGCCTCAAGACGCCCGGAAAAAATAAAATCCATATCCTTTTTCAACACCACCTCGTCATTGGTAGGATAAACAATGACCTTTTGAGCATCACTGAGTGCAACTGATTTCACTCCCTGAATTTTAAGATCAAAGGTTTCAAGATTTAAAATGCCATTGCTTTTATTCGTCACAACCGAATTGAAGAAGATTATGTCATAATCAGCCATCCCGTTATAGGCATTTATATAATCGAATAGTTTATTTTTTACCCGTGCTATCTTTTTTTCACTGTCGTAAAGAAGAAATCCACGGTTTGCCATTTTCAGTAACTGGGCTTCAACAAGCTCTACAGAGCTGTTCATAAAATAGGCAATCTGGTTAAGCGTAAATTCCTTCGATTTCTTTTGATCAGTATATAATTTAATCTGGACCAACGGATTGACTACATCGATGCCCTGAAACTTTTCATACCGGGGCATTGAATAGTAACTGCTTGATTCAAAAACAGCTTTGCTCTCCTTCGTTGGTCCTTTCATTATTTCAAAACTTATTTTCGGCTGGCCTACAATCCAATACAGTGCCTCGCAATATAGTTCGATCTTGTGAAAAGAATCAAACCAGGGACTTATCGTAGTTACCCGTTCATCCCTGTTAAAGGACAACTCCTTATTATTATCCATGTATTTCAACTGCAATCCGGGATGATAAATTGAATCGTTTTCATGGTAAATAGTCACTGAAGCCATTCCCGAATTGATCCGGTCGGAGCGGATCAGAAACAATTTCGACTTGGCGATCACAACATTTTTCCCATCCATTTTAAAAAAAAGCCGGGCATCCATTGATTTATCGGCTGTGCCGATAACACTGTTTCCTTCCATTGCAAAACCCCCGAGATAATCAATGTTGTTAAAAAGATTCGAAATCCCGATCATTTTATCATAGGAACTAAATGTTGGGAATGAGGCATTTTCAACAGTTGCACCTGCCAATACTTTATCGGTATACGTGCCCAGGATCGGAGAAGGAAAATATTTTTTATTGGTGAACCTCACTGAATCGGCCGTGAATTTCGAAAAACGCATCTGTATGCTGTACCGGTTGAGGGTGGCAAATGTTTTTTGAGGATCCTCACCTGCCCGCTTCCAGTTTACCAACCCATGCTCACCTTGCCATAAATTTGTAAAAGGATAATAGACTCCCTTTGTGTCATCGATATTCAGACTGTCGTCGTTGGCATAACACACAAGATTGCATGTTGAAAATTCAATCGACGGTACCGAGTCGAAAGCAAAATGGTAAGGTACTGTATTGATTTTCCATTGTGTAGTGGCCGATTTATAGACAAGATTCTCAGCAAACAGGTTGGAAGTGGATTCAATGAACAAAAGGAAATTGCGGTTGCTTTTTTCGGCGAGCAGTTTTTTCAGAATATCCGACCATGGAATGAAATGGTCATCCGGTTGATTTGTATTGATAAAGATATTGAGTGTATTGATATAGTTTAAAAAATCGGGAAATGGTTTGATTTTTTTTTGCATCATTTCATTGCAGATCTCATAGATGATCTTTTTGTGCACATCATTAAATTTACCCTTGTTCCATTTCTGCATGAATGTCTCTATGTAAGGGGCAATGATTTTTTTATCACGGTCGGCGAGATTAAAAAAAACGTAATTCAACTCACCTGAAAATTTGGTGGAATCGCCAGAAAAAAAGGCTTGTTTTTGTCCTGAGGAATTCAATGAAAGACAGGCAGATAACCCGACTATCATTAGTACCATTTTACACCGAAACAGCATTCTGCTCATTTTATAAATTTGGCTCCAACCCAATTGTTGGCGGATTTGTGACTAACATACTGAAGACCTGCCAGTTCCGCAACCATCCTGATTTGACCAAGGTCTTGTTCATAAAAACCACTCATAAGCAACACGCCGGAAGGTTTAAGACAGGCAGCATAAACCGGAATATCGTTCAGCAGCACATTGCGGTTGATGTTGGCTGCGATCAAATCATATTCGGGTTGCGGTATAGCGGAAGCCTCACCCTGAATCACTTTTACTTCACCTGCCCTGTTGCTAATCACGTTATCGCAGGCGTTATTAAAGGCCCATTCATCGTTGTCGATGGCCACCACCGATGCCGCCAGCATTTTAACGGCAAGGATGGCCAGGATTCCGGTACCGCAACCAATGTCGAGTACCCGTTTTCCTTTCAGATTCTCCAGCATCATTAGTTCCAGCATCAATGAAGTCGTTTCATGATGACCAGTTCCAAACGACATTTTAGGTTCAATCACGATATCGTATTGAATCCCGGCAACTGGTAAATGAAACGGAGCACGAACCTGACATTTACCGGCAACAGTAATGGGTTCGTAAGCACTTTCCCACAATTCATTCCAGTTTTGAGCAGGAATTTTCTGTAATGCGTACCCGATCCCGTGTTCAACATTCATTTGTTGCAGATAGGCATTAACCTCGGATGCATTGTACATATCCTCTCTGATATAGCCCTGTAGAGTGCAGTCTGATTCCGAAAAACTTTCAAAGCCCAATTCTGCCAGATGAGCCAGTATGATCTCCGGGTCAAAATCCCTGAAATTGCTAAGATTGACTTCGAGATAAACCATGGTTACAGGGATGAAACAATTTGCATAAACTCCTCTGCTTTCAACGAAGCGCCGCCTATCAGACCTCCGTCAACATCGGGCTGGGAAAAAAGTTCCAGGGCATTCTTTCCGTTGCAACTTCCGCCATATAATATTGTTGTATTTTCGGCTGTTTCAACATCATATTTCCCGGCGATCAACTGCCTGATGTATGCATGCATCTCCTGAGCCTGCTCCTTTGAAGCGTTGACCCCGGTTCCAATAGCCCAAACCGGCTCATAAGCAACAACCACCTTGCTGAAAGCATCCACTCCAAGATGAAACAGCGACTCCTCCACCTGCTTTTTTACCACTGCAAAGTGTTGGTTTGACTCCCTTTCAGGCAATAATTCACCACAACAGAAAATCGGACGGATATCATGTTTCAGCAATGCATCGATCTTTTGCAGCAGAAAATCATGGCTTTCTTTGAAATACTTTCGCCGTTCCGAATGACCAATGATGCAATAGCTAACATTCAATGCTTTAAGCATCAATGGGCTTATTTCACCTGTAAAGGCTCCTGAATCAGCAGGGTAGACGTTCTGTGCGCCCACTTTAAAATTTGATTCATACGCCACATCTGTGGCCATTTCAAGGTAAAGAGCAGGAGGACAAAGGACAACCTCCGTATTAATCAATTCCACTTCATCAAGTGCGTCGGCGATTTCAGTAATCAACGTTTCAGCTTCTGAAAACACTTTATTCATCTTCCAATTTCCGGCAACAATTTTTTTTCTCATTTGATTGTTTTTTGAATAGATCAGGTTTATTATTAAGTAAACGAAAAAATACGTTTGATAGTTTTCATTTTTATTATTTTCATTGCAATCGAATTCTCGGGTCAAGGAGCCCGTAGATAATATCCACGAAAAAATTGATAATAATCAGTATGATGGAAATAAAAAGGACTGCCCCCATTACAACCGGAAAATCATACTTATCAAGGGCCCCCACGATGACTACCCCGATCCCTTTCCAGTCGAATACGAACTCTACAAAAACAGCGCCGGCAAGTAAAGATGCCAGCCAACCTGAGACGGCCGTGACTACCGGATTCAATGCGTTCTTCAACGCATGTTTCAGGATGATCCTCGGTTTACTCAATCCCTTAGCCTTTGCTGTGCGGATGTAATCCTGCGTCATCACCTCAAGCAACGAATTCCTGGTCAGTTCAACAATGATGGCAAGCGGACGGATTCCAAGCGTAAAGGCAGGCAGAATCAGATTTTTAAGTTCAAGATAGGTGCCGCCCCCAAAATCATCTACTCCGTAAAGGCTACCCGACATGTTAAGACCAGTATACCTTACCAGCACAAAAGCAAAAATCCATGCATTCAGGATCGCCACAAAAAAAGAGGGCAACGACATACCCAGCACAGAGAATACGAGCGCTGCCCGGTCGATAAAACTATTCTTATAAATTGCACAAATTATCCCGATGGAAATACCGAGTAAAATGGCAAAAGCCATGGCAACAACTGCGAGTATGATCGTATTGACAAAACCTTCAGCCAGAATTTCCGTGACATTTCGTTTCGACTGGTACGACCGGCGCAGGTAGGGTTCCTTAAGCACCAGCACAGAGTTCCCGACCGACAGCAATTTTAATGTCTTACCATATTTGGTAGGATCAAGAAACCAAAAGTTATCTTTATTGCTTGTGTTATGTATCGAAACCGGGGATAGATCGTTCAGATAATTTAAAAATTGCAGGGGCAGAGGCTTGTCGCGCCCCAGATCCTTATTAATTGCATCCACTGACGCGACATCTGCACGTTGCCCCAGCATCATGCGTGCCGGATCACCCGGAAGAATATTGAAGAGGAAAAAAACCACAACAATGACCCCGAACAACACCAGTATTCCATACCATAATCTTTTTAAAATGAAATGTCCCATTTTTTCTGGTGAAGTGCAGGTTTATCAGTGAATGCAGCGTCAAATCCTAAACTCTTTTTACCGCGAAGATGCTAAGACGCAAAAAGTTATATTATTGGATATGATGTATTCGCGTCTTTGGTATTGCGGTAAATGTAAAGATTTGACTTTTCAGCGCAGGCTCATTTTTATTTTTTCAGATACTGCGTTTTAAGTTCCTCATAGGTCGGAAAATCGCGGTAGCACCATTTGTCAATAACGATGCCATCTTTCAACAGGATAAGTCCGGGGTTGGCGCGCACCATGGTTTTCAGCACCACATCATCAGAGGTGTAATAGTTAAAAGCCGTTCCGTTGGCCATTCTGAACTTTTTAATTTCACCTGCCTGTGAACTGGTGAGGCAGATGAATGAATATCCATCCTTTATGGCCTTTTTATAAAAGGGGAGGATTTTATGAAACCCTTCGGGACTGGTTTTGGTGAGATCATATGCAACCAGAATAAACTGGAAGTCAGGATTGTCCATAACATTGGCGGTATAATCACCTCCATACTGATCTTCGACCAGAAGCACCAATCCCTTGTCTTTGTTCGGATCAACCACACGCTGACTTTTAAATATCCATTCGGCAAGCCATGTAGAGTCGTTCCATGGGTAATTCGGTGATATAAATTCCTTTTCCTCACCTGTTCCTTTATTTTTATAGGTTACATAAAATGTTACCGGTAAGGTCTCGGTTTTGTTGATCCTGTTTCCTATTTTCCAACCCATGAAATCGATAATCGGAAGGTGACGATAGCAGTAAATCGATAACGATGAGAAACAAATTACCGTAACTAAAAGGAGGGCAAAGTCACCCGACGAAGGCAGTAAACTTCTGAATTTCTTGCGCCAGGCGAAGAGAGGCAGTATCATTGCCAACAGGACAAGGTTCTTGAGAAATGTCTGCATATTTGTGATTTTCAATGCATTCCCAAAACATCCGCAATCGGGCACAATATTGTAAACGGCATCAAAAAATGTAAGAATGGTGAAAAACATCATGACGGGCACTAGCAGCCACACCGTTTTTTTTATCCAGAGATTGAAAAGAAGGCTGATACCAAGTATAAATTCAAGGGTACAGAGAATGATAGTCAGAATGAGGCTGAAACTCATAAACCACGGAATGTTAAAGGCAATAAAATAATCATCCATTTGATAAACCGTGCCCAATGGGTCAATACCTTTGACGAAACCAGAGAAAACGAATACCAGCCCGACAATAATCCGGAAGATAGTTCTAAGGATTTTCATGCTGAATAAATTTGAGGCTAAAATTAACAAAAATCTGCCTATTGGTCGTACTTTTGGGTTTTGATTTTCATAAAAAAATTGAGACACATATATTTTTTTGAAAATCAGATATATAGCTAACATAATTCATCAACAATCACTTATCAGCGGCCGAAATGGCAAGATTATTTTGCGGGTCAAAGTCATTGGATTTATCCACGCCTGTCGTGATGGGGATCCTCAACCTTACGCCAGATTCTTTTTTCGACGGGGGGAAGTTCCCTGATATCCCCGCACAGGTGAGCCATGTTTACAAAATGATCCGTGATGGTGCCGGGATCATCGACATAGGGGCTGTTTCCACGCGTCCGATGGCACCCGATGTGCGTGAGGAAGAGGAGATGGAGCGGGTAATTCCTGCACTGAAAACCCTTTCAAGGGAATTTCCGGATTGTATTTTTTCCGTCGACACTTTCCGTCCGGACGTTGCCCGGGCCGCAGTGGACAATGGTGCCGGCATAATCAATGATGTTTATGGTGGCCGTTTCGATAATAGAATGATTGAAACCATAGCCTCGCTAAATGTGCCATATATCTTGATGCATATGCAGGGAACACCGGAAACAATGCAGGATAACCCCTCTTATGCTGATGTGGTGGCAGAAGTTACCTGCTTTTTTAAGCTCCAAATCTCACAATGCCGCGAAAAAGGTGTAAATCAGGTGATAATCGATCCTGGATTCGGCTTTGGAAAAAATGTAGCTCATAATTTCACATTGCTTTCGCGATTGGGGGAGTTCAAGGCGCTGGGAGTGCCCATTCTTGCCGGACTTTCACGTAAATCGATGATCAACCGGGTGTTGCAGATTTCACCTGCAGATGCCCTGAATGGTACCACCGTTTTAAACACTGTCGCATTGCTGAAAGGAGCCGACATTCTGCGGGTACATGATGTGAAAGAGGCCATGGAAGCAATCCGGTTGGTTAAGATGCTCGGTTGAATGGAAATTGTTAACTTTGGAACCAAAGAACATTATGAGATGGTGAAACTCGTCCACCTTTCCACCTTTAACCTGATTTTATGCTGTTAGTCGGCCTTTTTTCTCTCCGAATCGTTGATATCATCGACATCGTTTTGTTTGCAATTCTTTTATTTGAAATTTACAACCTCGTAAAGGGAACGGCCGCCATCCGGATTTTCATCGGAATCATTGCACTGTATCTGCTCTGGAAGATTGTAAAAGCATTTCAGATGCAGTTACTTACTGAGATACTTGGACAATTTATCAGTGTCGGGGTTATCGCCCTGATCGTGGTATTCCAACCTGAAATAAGACAGGTTTTACTGATGGTCGGCAATACAAGGATTATCAAAAACCAACGTAAGAGGTTCCTCTTCTGGAGGTTTAAAATCAACAACCCGGTCAATCTTAACATTGATAAAATTGTGAAAGCATGTCAGAAAATGGCTGAAACTAAAACGGGGGCATTGATCGTTATTGCTCAGAAAAACGAGCTTGCCCAATATATTGCCACGGGGCAACCGGTCGATGCCGACATCTCTGAAGTGTTGATTGAAACTATATTCTTTAAAAACAGTCCCTTGCACGACGGAGCAGTAATAATCATGGGCGATAAGATCCGGTCAGCACGCTGCATTCTGCCGGTTTCAAACAAAGCGAACATTCCATCGTTTTATGGATTACGCCATCGCGCCGCGGTTGGAATCACCGAGAAATCGGATGCCATTGCCATCATTGTTTCAGAAGAACGCGGCGATATCGCTTACAGCTTCGAGGGCATGCTATTCGAGCATATCTCACCTACCGGACTGTCAAATTTTTTGGAGAATCTTTTTAAATGAATGCAAACAATGCAAGCAATGCAGACAATGCAGACAATGCAGACAATGTAGAAAATGCAGAAAACGAAGAAAATGAAGGAAATGAAAGAAATTTAGGAATGGAGGAATATTAAGCCCCCCCCTACTGCCTACTGCCTACTGCCTATTGCCTACTGCCTACTGCCTATTGCCTACTGCCTATTGCCTATTGCCTATTGCCTACTGCCTACTGCCTAAACATTAACGACGTTTCTTCTTTATTTTCGCCAGAGAATCGGCAATCCGAATGCTGTCGGCTTTTCTTTGTGCTTCGAATTCTTTAACGAGCATTTCCGGTGTTTTTCCCAGGTTCATCAAAGCCATTTTTGCATCTTTGGCGAAGTCATTCGTAGGATATTTCTCAAGAAAAAGCAGGTAGGTTTCGCGTGCTTTATCAAAATCGTGGAGAACATTTTCACAGACAAATCCTTTGAAAAACAAACACAAAGGTGCCTTTTTCTGTTCCGGGTAATTCTGAAGATACTGATCAAACAACATAATCGCTTTGGACCCGTCACCCATATTCATAGCGACATTGGCCGCCTTGAACAGATAACCCGGTGCCATTGAATCTTTCGGATTCTTTTTAATAAAAATTTCATACATCATCAGGAGACTGTCCGCCTTGACTTTGTCAAAGCTGGTGGATTCGGGTGCAAAAAGTCTTTTTTCCAGACTATGTATCGTGTTAACTGTTTTTTCGCGCGACGGACTGCAACCAGCCATCAATCCAAAAATTCCAACAAGTAAAAAATAAGTTATTTTTTTCATAGACAAGAAATTACAAATTAATTTAGTTATTACTACATTGTCACAAGTCTCTTCCTTTTTAACCTCTTAACACCTTAACCAGAGAAAGAATTCTCTGCCTTTTTGAGGGGCTGGATCAGGGAATCATCATCAATCCGAAATACGTATTATCTTCTCCCCTTCTTAACCAGTGAAAAAAGCATTCGGTAGCTAACCTCCACATTTCCTTTGCTAATGTCGGAAAGTCTGCGTTTCAGTAACATTTTTTTCAATGTCGGAATGCGGTCTACAAAAACAACCCCTTCGATGTGATCGTATTCATGCTGGATTACCCTGGCAATTACGCCGTCGAACCGTTCATCATGCTCGATGAAGTTCTCATCCATGTATTTCAAATAAATAACAGGTTTGCGCATAATATCCTCACGTAAACCTGGAAAACTCAGACAGCCCTCATTAAATGAATATTCCTCACCCTCTTCTTTATAGATTTGTGCATTGATAAAAGCCTTTTTAAAATTTTTCGATTCAGGAAATTTTTCCGCAAATGCCGAAGCATCGATGACGAAAACCCGGATGGAACGGTTTACCTGGGGGGCGGCAAGTCCAACGCCATCCGACTGATACATGGTTTCCCACATATTTTCAAGAAACTCATTGAAACCAGGATAACCGGAATCGATGGGATCAGAAACCCTTTTTAAAACAGAATGTCCGTAAGCAACTACAGGCAAAATCATAAGGATTGATATTTAGTGTTAGTTCTATTGGTGAGCTGGTGAGCTGGTAAACGGGTAAACGGGTAAACGGGTGAGCTGGTGAGCTTGTGAGTTGGTGAGCCACACTGTTACAATTTTTTGCATTTTATCATTTTATCATTTTACCCGTTTACCGGTTTACTCGTTTACCGTTCACCCGTTTACCCGTTCACCCGTTCACCCGTTTACCCGTTCACCCGTTCACCCGTTCACCCGTTTACCCGTCTACCCGTTTACCCATTCACCCGTTTACCCGTTTACCCGTTCACCCGTTCACCCGTTCACCCGTTCACCCGTTTACCCGTTTACCCGTTTACCCGTTCACCCGTTTACCCTTTCACCATCTCCATATATGACTGCAGTATAATTGTTGCGCTCACTGTATCAACAAGCGCTTTATCCTGCCGGTCTTTTTTCTTTAAACCTGCTTCTCTGATGGTCCGTGTTGCCATGAGTGAGGTAAACCGTTCATCCATGCGTTTTACCGGAATTTCAGGGAACGTGGCTATAAGGCGTCGCACAAAAGGTTCAATGTACACAGCGGATTCCGATGCAGCATTGTTCATTTGTTTTGGCTCTCCTACAACAAAGCATTCAACATTGTTTTTTCGGGAATAATCCTGCAAAAAATTCAGTACATCTATCGTTCGTACCGTTGTCAGGCCGGTGGCAATGATCTTCAGCTCATCAGTCACGGCAATACCTGTCCGCTTCTGCCCGTAATCAATTGCAACAATCCTGCCCATTGCCCTATATTTTTTGCAAAGGTATAAAGATTTGAAATTTTATCTAATTTTGGAAAAGAGTATTCTGGAATGACAAATGACGAATGACGAGTGACGAATGACGAGTGACGAATGACGAGTGACGAATGACAAGTGACAAATGACAAGTGACAAATGAATTGGGAAGTTGGAGGGGAAATGTGAGGACTTCTGAATTTTTATTTTTTAACCATGAGTAACCTGCAACACATCATTGAATCGGCCTGGGATGACAGGGAGTTATTGAAACACAGCAAGACGAAGGAAGCCATTTGTGAAGTCGTTGCACAACTTGATATGGGAAAGCTACGGGTTGCATCACCTGATGGAGACCGATGGATCACCCATGAGTGGATCAAAAAGGCTGTTCTTCTTTATTTTCCAATATCCAGGATGGAATTGATCGAGGTTGGCCCGTTTCAGTTCTATGATAAAATTCCGCTGAAGACAAATTATGACAAACTGGGAATCCGCGTGGTTCCTCACGCAATTGCCAGGTACGGAGCTTTCATTGCCAAAGGGGTTGTAATGATGCCATCCTACATAAATATTGGCGCCTATGTCGATACGGAAACGATGATTGATACCTGGGCTACCGTAGGTTCCTGTGCGCAGATCGGGAAACACTGCCACCTCAGCGGCGGCGTTGGAATAGGCGGGGTGCTTGAACCGGTGCAGGCAGCCCCTGTCATCATTGAAGATCATTGTTTTATTGGCTCCCGTTGCATTGTCGTTGAGGGAGTTCGCGTGGGAAGGGAAGCTGTGCTTGGCGCCAATGTCGTGTTGACCGGATCAACAAAAATCATTGATGTTTCAGGCGCGACACCTGTTGAATATAAAGGTTTTGTTCCGGAAAGATCGGTGGTGATTCCCGGAACACTGCCTAAAACATTTCCTGCCGGAGTATACCAGGTTCCATGTGCGCTGATAATCGGGCAACGTACATCCTCAACCGACATGAAAACTTCTTTAACCCGGGCGTTGAGGGAATTTGATGTTGCAGTCTGACGAGATGGTGAAATGGTGAATTGGTGAATTGGTGAAATGGTGAAATGGAACAAATTATGTCTGATTCTAATGAATTGTATTTCAGGATGCCAATGTCAAAAAGAATCTTCGACCTTGTGGCAGCATGTTGTGCACTCCTCTTTTTGTCACCAATACTATTTCTTGCAATCATAGCCATCCGGATAGAGTCAAAAGGTAAAGTGATTTACAGATCATCCCGCATGGGCAGGAGGCTTGATGTATTTTATTTGTACAAGCTCAGATCCATGTATGTAGGAGGTGATAAAGATTTAGAAGAGCTTTTAAAAAAACAAAATCAGTGCACGCCGGAGAATAGGGAGACAGCAGTTGATTTTTCGTTGCCCTGTCCGCAATATACGGCAAGAATCTTAAATGATCCCAGAATAACCAGGGTTGGAAAATTCATCCGTAACACAGGTATTGATAACATCCCTCAATTGATCAATGTCATCAGGGGAGATATGTCGATTGTTGGCAACCGGCCCTTGCCTGTTTATGAAGCAGTACTCATGACCCGTGGAGAAATGGGCATACGTTTCCTCGCTCCGGCAGGGATAATCGGGCTGTGGCAGGTTGAACAAAAAGCATTCAATGGGCTGATTCCTGAAAAACAAAGAATGCAACTCGACGATGAATATGCAAGTCACTTTGCCGGCGATAACTATTCTTTTTTCTATGACATGAAACTGATCATAAGAACAGTCCGGGGATGGTTTTCTGGATTATGTTGATTTTCAGATTCCTGTCCTCATCAATACAACATAGATATCCCTCAGGATAATCCTGAAAGTTCAGCATAAAATATTTAACAAAATGTGTCATATCAATGCCTGGAGAATCAACAAGTGAAGAAAACAGATAGCATACTGGTCATCCAAACCGCTTCCATCGGAGATGTGATCCTGGCAACGCCAGTTGTGGAAAAATTACATCGCTATTTCCCCGACAGCCGGATTGACCTTCTGGTGAAAAAAGGCAACGAAAGTCTCTTTACCGGTCACCCGTTTCTTCATGAAGTTCTGATCTGGGATAAAAGGTCACATGCAAACCGGAACTTCATCCGATTGCTGCATCACGTCAGGACAATGAAGTACAGCCTGGTGGTTAACCTGCAGCGTTTTTTCAAGACCGGATTGATGACAGCGCTGTCGGGAGCAGAACTGACCATTGGTTTTGACAAGAACCCAATGTCGCTTTTTTTCACAAAAAAAGTCAGCCACAAACTCGATGGTGTTCACGAAATCAACCGGAATTTAGCGCTGCTTGAAGATATTACCGATAACAGCGGGGCAATGCCACGGCTTTACCCGTCATTGATTGATTTCGAACATGTTGCTTCAATGAAGACAAGCCTTTTCTATACTGTTTCCCCTGCTTCCCTGTGGTTTACAAAACAGTATCCGGTGGAAAAATGGGTTGAATTTGCAGCGCAGTTCCCGGCCGATGCCAACATCTACCTCCTTGGCGCCGGCAATGATTACAGCCTTTGCGAAAAGATTATTGAAGAGGTTGCCCTTCCCGGGATAAAAAACCTTGCCGGGCAATTGACTTTTCTTCAATCTGCGGCATTGATGAAAGACGCCCGCATGAATTTTACAAACGACTCAGCACCCATGCATTTGGCTTCTGCTGTAAATGCTCCCGTCACAGCCGTTTATTGTTCAACAGTTCCCGGTTTCGGCTTTGGACCGCTCTCCGACGATTCATGGGTTGTGGAAGTTGATAATAAACTGTCCTGCCGACCCTGTGGGTTGCACGGATACAAGTCCTGCCCGGAAAAACATTTCCGTTGCGCCTTCGATATCCGGACAGGTCAATTAACGGAACGGTTGTAACCAGTCTTACCCGGCTTTTTTCCCTCCTTGAGCTGCTAAGCAATTTGTCAGTACCTTTGCACGTTATTTTGATTTAACTGGCAGTATAATCATGGCATCCTTCGACGGGGAAATCAACAATTGCCTTAATGTTTTACAAAAAGGAGGTACCTTGTTGTATCCCACCGATACCGTATGGGGACTCGGCTGTGATGCAACAAACCCGGTTGCTGTAGAAAAAATCTTTCACCTGAAAAACCGTTCGGAAAATAAAAACCTGATCATCCTGATAGATGGAGTTGAAAAAATTCAGCATTACGTAACGATCATTCCTGAAAATGCCTGGGATCTGATCAAAAATGCCGGGGCTCCATTGACCATCATCTACCCGCATGCTAAAAATTTAGCTGCCAATGTGATAGCAGATGACGGTTCTGTCGCGATCAGGATTGTAACGGACGATTTTTGCCGGAAACTGATCCTTGCATTCGGCAAACCCATCGTCTCCACTTCAGCCAATATTTCCGGTGGGAGTACACCTGTATTTTTTAAAGACATTGCCCGTGAAATCGTTGACAAGGTTGATTATGTCGTTGATGAATCCCTGGCTCAGTTTCACAAATTAAAACCATCTAAGATTATCAAACTGGAGACAAACGGAGAATTCCGTGTTATCCGGAAATAATTGTAAAACTTTTTCATGCATATGAAGCCATCTGCTTTCTCTTTTTTCTTTGGATTTTTTTTATTAATATTTTTTTCGGGTTTCAGTGAAACTGTCGACAAATCCACCCGTTTCTCCATCAGCGGAAAAATCACCGATAAACACAGTGGTGAGGCACTGGTCGGGGCAACGATTTTCGTAAAGGAGTTGAAAACCGGTGCAGTCACTGATGTATATGGCAACTACTCGCTCACCTTAACCACCGGAAAATATTCGCTGATATATTCTTATGTCGGTTATAAAACAATTGAGAATTCAATTGATCTCACCAGGGATTTCAGGATTAACCTGGAACTGGAACCCTTGCTGCGTGATTTAAAAGAGGTGGAGATCACCAGCGAAAAGAACGATAAAAATGTAGCAAAGCCCGAGATGAGTACATTTCGGATGGATATAAAAACAATTCAACGCATCCCTGCTTTGTTTGGTGAAGTTGATGTGATCAAAGCCATCCAGATGCTACCGGGTGTCCAGTCAGTCGGGGAAGGATCGAGCGGATTCAGCGTGCGGGGAGGCGCCCCCGACCAAAACCTGATTCTGCTCGATGAAGCCACTGTTTACAATGCTTCACATCTGATGGGTTTTTTCTCCGTGTTCAACAATGACGCCATCAAGGATGTGAAGCTTTACAAAGGAGACATCCCTGCCAATTATGGTGGTCGTCTATCCTCCGTACTCGACATCCGTATGAATGAAGGGAATTCAAAGAAATTCGAAGTCAATGGAGGTATCGGACTGATTGCCAGCCGGCTCACGATCGAAGGCCCCATCCTGAAGGATCGCTGTTCGTTTGTCGTTTCCGGTCGCCGTACGTATGCCGATATTTTTCTGCCACTCTCATCCAACAAGGCGCTGCATAACAACAGGCTCTATTTTTACGATCTGAACGCCAAAATCAATTACAGGATTAACGATAACAACCAGATTTTTTTATCGGGATATTTTGGGCGTGATGTGTTTAAAAACGGCTTTGCATCTATGAAATGGGGCAACGAAACCGCTACGATCCGATGGAATCACCTGTTTACAAAGCAGCTGTTCTCAAATTTCTCCCTAATTTACAGCAACTATCTGTATAATCTGGGTACCCCGGCCGGAAATAATAACTCGTTTGATTGGACATCAAATCTTCGGGATCTGGGTGTCAAAGGTGATTTCAGCTATTACCTGAACACAAAAAACACGATCAGGTTCGGGGCTTCGGTAATCTATCACATGTTTAATCCCGGAGATGCAAAGGGTATCGGCGAAAAAACAGTGTTTACCAATGTGAAAGTTCCAAACAACTATGGCTTTGAAACAGGCGTTTTTGGCAGCAATGAACAAAAAATCGGTGACCATTTTACGGTGAAATATGGCCTGCGTTTATCCATGTTTCAGAATACCGGACCAGGTACGGTTTTCCATTACGACTCTGCCTACAAGGCAACTGATTCCACCGTTTACAAAGCAGGTGTCCTTTACAACACCTATGCAGGGCTTGAACCGCGCCTCGGGTTGCTGTACGATTTCAACAGCAAACATTCCATTAAGGCCAGTTATGCCAGGACTTACCAATATCTGCAGCTTGCCCAGAATTCTACCGTCGGAACACCGCTCGATATCTGGTTTCCAGCCAGCCCCAATATAAAGCCTCAAATCGCTGACCAGGTGGCTTTTGGTTACTTCAGAAATTTCCGCAGGAATACGATTGAAACCTCAGTCGAAGGCTATTACAAATGGATGCAGAATGTTGTCGATTTTAAAGATTTTGCAGATCTTTTGCTAAACAACAAGCTGGAAGGTGAAATACGCACAGGTAAAGCCTGGTCGTATGGCGTTGAATTCCTTGTCAGGCTTAATGAATCGAAGATCAACGGATGGGTAAGTTACACCTGGTCACGCACTTTTCGCCAAATCCATGAGATCAACGGCGACAACCCTTATCCCGCTCCTTACGACAAACCCAACAACGTTTCGGTTGTGTTGAATTATGTCATCAGTAAACGGTTAACTGTTTCGGCAAACTGGGTTTACGCAACCGGAGCGCCGGTAACTTTCCCGACCGGACGCGCTGAGATAGGCGGAAAAATCGTTCCGATCTACTCCGACAGAAACCAATACAGGTATGAGGATTATCATCGCCTCGATGTCTCACTCTCCTTCTACAGCAAAGAAAAACCCGGACGAAAATTCACATGGGATCTGAATTTCTCCGTTTATAATGCCTACAACCGCCATAATACCTGGTCAATCAACTTTACCCAGGATAATGTCGATCCGAATACCACCTATGCCGAAAAGGTTTATCTCTTCGGAATCATCCCTTCAGTCACCTTTAATTTTCACTTCAACAATGACTAGAAAAATAGTTCATATCCTTCTGCTTGCATTGATGGCTGCGGCCTGTACCGAAAAAATAAATGTAAAGCTTGATACAACCTATACCCGGCTTGTCGTGGATGGCAACATTGAATCCGACACCGGGGTATACCAGGTTGCACTGACCAAATCAGCCGATTATTTCTCAAATGTGCCTGTGCCCAGGGTGGTGAATGCCAGTGTAACCATCAACGATGGTATAAACACCTTCATATTGCGTGAGTCACGGAAGGGAATTTCGGGAATTTATGAAACAGATGCTGGTTTTATCGGACATATCGGGAAAACATATACCTTACACGTCGATCTTCCGGAGGCCATTTCAGGAAAAACCAGTGTGGAGGCGTCTTCTGCCCTTCTGCAGGTAACCCATCTCGATTCAATAGGAGCAGATTTTCACCCCGAATGGGGCAAAAAGGGAATATGGACAGTTAAATTATATGCGCAGGAACCAGGCAATGAGACCAACTACTATCTCTTCAATTTTTACCGCAACGGGATACTGATGACAGATACCCTCACAAAAAAAGTGGTTTCTGATGACAAATTTTACAATGGCAGCTACATGAATGGTGTTGATGTAATTTATCTTAACAATGAACACAAATGGGAAACAATATCTCCCGGTGATACGATCATGCTTCAGATGTCGGGTATTACCAAAGAGTATTATGATTTTATAAACGAAGTGGTTCAGTCAGGATTCAACATCCCATTCTTCAGTGGCCCACCGGCGAATATAAAAGGAAATGTGAGCAACGGAGGCGTAGGCTTCTTTGCGGCATATTCGAATAGCTATGCAAAGACGGTGGTGAAATAGCTAAAAGGCGAAATAATTGCAGGAGCACAAAATTTCGTGTCCCTGAAAATAAACATACCGATGAAAAAACAATGCGGCATAATCGTGTGTAAACTGTTGACTCTTTGTGTTCTTCTGATTCCAGCCATCATGCAGGCACAGGAAAAAACACAAGAACTCCGGGGTTCATGGGCCGGAACACTCAAGGTTCAGGGAACGGAACTCCGTTTGGTAATGAATATCTCCTTCAACAAGGCCGACAGCATGATCGTCACCTTCGACAGTCCTGACCAGGGTGCAATAGATCTCCCCACTAGTAAGGTAATCCTCCGGAATGATTCAATTTTTGTTTCATCAAAAAAAATAGGAGGAAAATTCATTGGAAAAATAAATGCCGGTAAAACATCCATTCCCGGAATCTGGAACCAGTCGGGTTTATCATTCCCGCTTACCCTCGAACGGCAGGACAAAATGATAAAGCTGAATCGTCCGCAGGAACCTAAACCACCTTTTCCGTATCGATCAGAAGAAGTAGTTTTTAAAAATATCGGCGGAGGATTTGACCTGGCGGGAACACTCACCATACCTGAAAAAGAGGGTCGCTATCCTGTTGCCATCCTCATTACCGGATCGGGGCCGCAAAATCGCGACGAAGCGTTATCCGGACATAAACCCTTTCTCCTACTGGCCGATTACCTCACCCGCCAGGGAATTGCAGTGCTGAGGTACGATGATCGTGGCGTGGGTAAGTCGGGTGGCATCTTCACAACAGCCACCTCCTTCGATTTTGCCACTGATGCTGAATCTGCGATTGACTTCCTGAAGAAACGATCTGAAATTGACAGCCTGAAAATCGGTTTAATCGGCCACAGCGAGGGAGGAATCATTGCCCCCATTGTGGCTTCACATCGTGCCGATGTTGCATTCATCATACTCATGGCCGGCCCGGGACTTACCGGAGAACAAATCCTGTTGTTGCAATCGGAGCTGATTTCGAAAGCGGAAAAAATGAATGAGAAATCCATCAAAGCGAACGATAAGCTGAGCAGAGATATGTACGCTGTTCTGAAAAAAAACAAGGATGATGCAAAGGCAGAGCAGAAACTTCGTGCCCTGTTTGCCGAAATCGATAAAAAAAATGCCAGAGACACCAGTTATCACAAACTGACCGATCCGGAAATCAGTATCCAGATAAAAACCGTCACCTCGCCATGGTTCAGGTGTTTCCTTACCTTGAACCCTGAAGACTATTTATCACAGGTAAAATGTCCTTTGCTCGCGATCAACGGAAGTCTCGATCTCCAGGTGCCACCAAAGGAAAATCTGCAGGCAGTTGAAAAAGCACTGATCTTTGGCGGCAACCCACGGTATACCATTGAAGAATTACCCGGACTGAATCATCTTTTCCAGAGTGCTACCACCGGAAGCCCTTCAGAATATGCCAAGATTGAAGAGACAATCTCTCCATCAGCCCTGGCAATAATAGGAAACTGGATTATAAATAATGTAATTCACTAAGAAACTCCGGCTACCGGACAAGTGAATTTTTCACTATTTCACTACTTCACAATTTCCATTCTTTTTGTATCAATCACCTTTCCATTGCTGATCAGGCGATATAAATAGAGGCCATTCTGAATACCTGAAGTAGCTATCTGGATTTGGGATGCACCGGCTTTAACAGCTGCGTTTAACAGTTTCCTGCCCATCAGATCAGTCACTTCAAGCGTCATATCCCGGTCGATTGCCGACAACATGATGGTTGTGTGATCATTGGCCGGATTCGGAAAATTCTGACCAAGAGATGCGCTGTGTTTCTCACCATTTTCGGTAATTCCGACTCCTTCCATAAACCAGTCATAGGTTTTTTTGAGCACGTCGTTTCTGACATCAGTACTCTGAACCATTTCAAGTCCGACTCCGAAATAAATAACCTTTGCCTGATCCTTAGTCGATTTGACAGCACAAGTTTTTGTCAGTGTGGTGTTATAGTAGAATGCAGCTGTGGCATTTTGAAGCGGGGTGATTTGATCGGGATACATGTTACCGCCATATACATCAACAATAGTGGAGGTAGCTGTAGAGCCATAGATCGGATCAGCCGTGTTGGCAACCAATTTATTATTTGCAGTGCTTCCGTCATCGACAAAGGTTGCTTTCAGATAATTCGTATATAAATCCTGTGTTACCGGCGTACCATGATTCCCTGCGGCTCCACTCATGATATCCCAGCCGATGTCCTGCCCTGCTACCAGGAGATTTCCGCCATTATCCACAAATGCTTTAACGGCAAGAGCTTCCGGGTCGGTAAAGGCCGGGAAAGTCCAGGCACAGTTGTAAAAAACATTTAACAATTCTGTAAAAATCCCGGCATCATTAGCCTGAACGAACAAATTGGATTTCATCACCGCCAGATGGTCACATCCCCCGGCAATCAGTCCGGCAATATAAACATCCTGATGCAAGGTTGCATTGTTGTCGCCGGCAGCATTTACAAGCAAGGTATTCACATTCGACATCACAAAGGCCTTAAAATATTTGACAGGGGCATTGGGATTGTTCACCGAAGAGAGTTCGAAAACATATGTCTCAAAACTTGCCGGCGTACCTGGCGTGACATGGAGAATAAATGACTTGGGAGTTCCTTTAACAAGATCTGTAATGGTGCTGTCAGAAAAGGTTTGTCCATCAATCTCAAAAGCCGAAGTCCAGCCGACGGGTGGAGCTGAAACCAACTTTATTTTAAAAGGTTCTGTGCCAGCTAAATTGCTGTTGGCAAAAAGATTAAAATCCGTTGTGACAGTTGGTTGTCCAAGTTTCATGGTACTTTCAGCAGTAGTGACATCACCAATGTAAAGGTTAGTACCATTGATAGCAGGAACCACATCTCCTGTGAGGATTTCCTGATGCCCCTGGGCAACATAAACTGCAATGTCGCAGTTTTCAACAACACAGGGAATACTGTTATATGCAGCCGGAATGGTATAAACATACGATTTTTCGACAAGTGACCCCTGCGTGGTGGTTGTCACTTCGTCGCCCCACTGTCCGGTAATAAAATAGCGGAGCATTTCCATGTGTTCATAATTATTCCCGGCACCACCGGCAGTTTGTGGGCCGAAAACATGATTTTGAATTAGCGCAACATTGATAAAATTTGACGTGGTGGCACTATTGGCGGTATAGTATAATTCAACATTCACTGTCAACTCGCGGGTAGCGGCATTGTACGATGTTGCAATCCCAACATTCACTGGCGAAGGCTGCTGCAGGATCAGTTCCGAATTTGCAGTCCAGTCTCCTCGTCCCAAAGCAGTATTGGTTCCTGAGAAAACATGGCGGTTGACGGTTCCTGAAGGATACCCTGTGAGTCCCGACTGGCTGGCAAGCAGATCACCAAACGGAGTACGGTAATCGGGTTCACCGGCGCCGGGTATGGCATAGGAACCCTGATGAATAGCTACAACAACAGCTCTGCCCGGATGATTGGCCAGAATACTGGCAGAAATTGCATGGCCTTCAGGGCAATATTGGCAGTGAATACCGGTGTATTCCTCCAAAACTGCATTCTTGTTGAGGGGCTGGGTGGTAACCAGCGTTTGCGACTGTATGGCAAAAAGACTGGTCAGTACCAGGAACAAAGTGGTAAACATTTTTTTCATGATCATTTTTTTTACAGGATGAATTTTCTGCAAATTTAAACTTTATCCTGACTTCTATTTCATCGGTAGTCTAATAAAAAATGCTATTTTTGAATCGCTGAAGGATGTGGATTTATCAGGATTTGAATATTGAATATCGAATATCGAATATTGAATATCGAATATCGAATATCGAATAT
>CAIYES010000427.1 GCA_903925275.1 uncultured Bacteroidales bacterium | reverse complement strand
TGTTTCTTAAAACAATTCTTGAATTGTAAGAAGTTACAACTTGTAACGAGTCTGCAAACATCATTTGAAATTTATTTATGTCCCCAGTTACATGAACACTCCTTTTATTATGGTTGTTTGCGGCATTGGTAACGGAAAACAAAGTATCAGTTTGAAAGATATATTTTTTGTCAATTTTTAAAACACACCAATTTATATGGCCATCATTTTTTGTTTTTTCACGAAAACGGTGAAATAAAAATGAGTTTGGATGTTGAACCGATAGATTGATAAAGCTTTTATCATCAAACCTAACACTATCTGTAAATTCTATATAATCGAAAATATCAGTTTGGTCAATATCAAATTTTTCAAGTAATGCTCTTGAAAGTAGTTTGCCTTGTTCAAAAATACTTAATAGGTTAATTGTTGGCGTAAAATGAATTAAGTGCTCGATTCCTCTATCTGAAATTTCTTTTTTAAATTCTATATGATCTTGTTTCTCTTCCATATTTGTTAAAATGGCAATTCGTCACTTAAAGTTATTTTTGAACTAATTGAATTTCCTACTCTTTCAAGTAAGTCGGCATCTATTTCAGAAAGATACCTTGTTGGCGTTCCACTGGAAACCAAAAAAAGCCTTTCTCTTGCTCTTGTCATTGATGTATAAAGCAAACGTCTTTCTGTTGAAATATGAAACTCATCTTCTGCATCATTAAAACCTGGAGGATAAGGAATAACATCATCGTTTAAGTCAATAATAAAGACGTTCTCAAATTCAAGACCTTTAACCGATGATAATGTGCAAACTTTAATTGAATCACTCTCAAAGTCGATATCGTCTGTCTTAAGTAATTCTTGAACTTCAAAATTATTGGCTTCTAAAAAGTCTTTGATGTTTCTAATTCCGCTATGACTTCTGTGAAGTATGACAGTTGAATTGATATGTCCGTCAGCTTTTAATTTGTTCAATTGCTTTAAAATAAATGCACTTTGTTCATCCCAACTAGAGAAATATCCAACGATTGGCTTGTCTTCGCCTTTTCGGGCTGTTTCAACGGTTGTAAAATCACTTTTATCATCTTCTTTTTCGAGAAGTGATAGTGCAGCTCTTACAATTTGAACTGTATTGCGATAATTTTTTTTGAATTCAATAGTTCGTCCTCCTCTAACATTCAAACCAACTTCGCCCCAAGTAAAGCCACTTTTGTAAATTCTTTGAGCTGCATCAGCAATGATTGAAATACTTTTTGTTTCCTCTGAAACAATTTGAGAAATTACAAGAATTTGAGCTTTGCTCAAATCTTGTGCCTCATCAACTATTATATGAGTAAAAGGTTTTTGTAAATTCGGATTACAAGAAATTATTTTTAAACAAAGTAAAGCGTAATCGTCAAAATCTACTTGGCCGTTGGCTGTTAGTTGATTATTGTAATCTAAGAATATATTCCAAATTGTTTCTTTGTCTGCTTTTGTTACCCTGTCATTTGTTCCTCTACCAGCACGTTTTGCATCAAAATATTCTTCTTTGGATAGAAAGGCTTTGCCTTTCATCCAAGCAATTTCTTCAATAAAAAAATCAACTGTCTTATTAGAAATACCTGTACCTGCCGAATTAAACTTAGCCTTTGATTTTTCAATTAAAGTTTTTTGAGAATCACCCATTACTGTTTTTCCATAAAGATTATTTCTGTTTTCTTTAATGAAGGCAAATGCCCATTTATGAAAACTGGTTACAAAAACATTTATTCCTTTCGGTTTAGTTGGCTTTATTTCCTCACTGTCTGACTGATAGCCGCCAGATATTTGAGGTGTAATTGCCTTAATATATTTTACAAGAGTTTTGTTGTAAGTGAAAATTGCAACTTTCGCCTCTTGAAATAGATTTGATTGTGTGTCAAGCAAATGTTTTGCTCTATATAATGCAACCGTTGTTTTACCACTTCCTGCAACTCCTTTAATTTGTATTGGGTCTGTTACTTGTAAAAATAAAACTCGTTTTTGTTCTCCTTTTAAAACGATGGGTCTTAATGGCATATTGTCGTTTCTTTTGATGGTTGGAAAAAAATAAATGAGGGACTGTTTGCCGGCTTGTGGGTGGCGTTGCACCTCTTTTGTTTTTTTAAAGCGTTGACTTTATTTATCATTTGCTTGTCTGTTTAATATTTGCATTTTCGGTCGTCATAGAGTGACGCATAACGTTGCAGGGGTTTGTGGCTGCGGGAATTATTTGCACTGAAAACTACCACCTTGCACAAATGTGGCTGCAAAGCACGGAACCCCTGCTATCGCAAATCCCTTGTTAGCGGCTGTTCTCCTGTCCGAGCGAAGACGGTCAGATTGAAAGTTACAAGCACTTTGTCTAAAGTTCTGTTCGTTAATCATCGCTCCAAGTTATTTTATTGACTTCAATTTTTGTTGATTTCCGAAGCACCTCTCTTACAATTGGTAACTTATTGTTTGATAAGTCAGGGTTGTCATACATTGTCTTTACAACAATACTGTCCTCCAAAAATATTGGTCGTAGTCTACTAACAGATGCAGGAGTGATTGCTAAGTTTTCGGACTTGTGCCTAATGGCAATACTTGGATAAATAACGCAGTCGTAGCGCTTGATTGGTTCTACTGGATAGTCGATCGGAGCAAATTTGTTTTCCAAAATCCAGTCAGAGAAGAATGCACTAAAAAGATACTCATACTTTTTAGGGTTCTTTATTTCAATGTCCTTTACAAACTCTGAACTGAGAAAGTCCAAATACATGTCCATGATTTGTGCAAAAAGCGGATGGTTATATTTTTTTCTTTCCTCAAAAGATTTTGTAGCCAATTTCAAACTATCGTTGTCAATCGCCTTGTTATTTGTTATCGGATAAGTGATGAAGTCCTTTGCGTTCTCATTATACCAATGTGCAATAATTATTCGCTGTCCAACTTGCGGCTTAGTTTCTAACACCGCAACTCCAGGTTCAAAGGAGCAATAAAAAACAGTTGACTTCGGTGAGTTACACCGTCCATAAACACATAATGCTTCAATTATCTTTTGTGGTGGGTAAGTAATAAATGCTGTATCTCTCACTTTGCCGTTGTCCATGAAAGCGTCTTTTACGGCAGTAACTCTGAATACATCGTAGAAGTTTATTTTGTTCTGAATTATAAGCTGCATATTAAATACAGTTTTCAAGAAGGCAATTATTTTGTCGGCATTGTTGTCGTCAATGGTTGATAAGTCAATCGACTTTAGATACGCAAAAGCTTTTTTGTAAAATTCAATTGCCTCAAGCAATGTTTCTTCGTCTGTCTTTGTGATTTGCGCTAGTTGAACAAGTTTCATTAGAACATCTTGTTCATGTGTTGTCTGTTTTCCGTATGTCTTTGCTTTTGGTAAGGCGGGAAAATTAAAATTCATGTTCTGTCGTTTGATTGTTGCACTATTGTCGTCATAGAATAGCCGCTAACTTGTATATACCCCTGACGAAATCATCTTTACAGAGCCATCCAGTCGTATAGACCTGACTGTCGTCAGATATATTTTTGCAAAAAAATTGCTGTGCTTGGCTGATATACGCTTAACATTATTTAGACTGATCTACTTAATTCTGAAAAAGCAGACAGTTCCTCTCTGTACAAG
>CAIYES010000426.1 GCA_903925275.1 uncultured Bacteroidales bacterium | reverse complement strand
CTTAATATAATGCGCTTTGCATCCTGTCCACAGGAAATTTCCTTCGTCAAAAACATAGGATGAAAACTGATCTACACTTATGAATTTATTGGATGGGATATCAATTATTCTGCTTAAGCCATCCTCATTCGTGATACGCACCAGGCGTTTATTGTCAATTTTTGAATCGATATGGAAAAGCGGTTCCATGATGAAATTAGAGCCACTAACAGGTCCCCCATCTTTGGTATAAAACCAATAGCAGTTTTTTCTTACAAACCATCCTTGTTTATGTTCCGGGTCATTTTCATCTTCGATGAAGTCCCGGGGCTTTTCAACTATTGCTTTTGCACAAGCGATTCTTTTGTCTTCACTGGCAATTTTCTTGCAAGTGTCGTTGAAGGTCTTTTTTGAAACCTTGTACTTTTTTGAAAGGTAGCTGATGATAAGATCAGCCTGGGGGCCATTGCTGAGGGTAACAAGGTCACGGCATATTTCATTTACAGCGTCACCTTTGCGGATAATGTTGTCTGCTGCCGTTTCAAGACGGATTTCTGCTGAAGCAATGACAGCTTCTTTTGCACCGGCATCGGTTTGGATCAGGTCGAGATTATCGTCAAGCTCACTCATTCTTTAATGCCCTTTCAATATTTTCAAGATTCATCGCGATAATTGCATCGACATGCTTAACAGTTTCCTCAAGCTTATTTGTAAGTCGTAATCTTCTGATCAGGTCAAATTCTGTGAGCAGTTCTTCCAGATGCATGTTCCTGGCTCGCAGATACCTGTTTTCGATAACAAGCTGTTCATTTTGCCGTAGGATCCATTCAAGGCTTTTCATGTAATCCCATGCATATTTCATTATATCGGAAGTCCTTTTCCAGAAAAGCCAGGACTCTGTTTTTCCGGATTTCAATTCGGATTTTCCAAGGAGCGCATTTACTTCATGAATCCGATCCATGAGCATGCCGGGGGCACCTCCATAAATGGTTTGTGCATCTATATCCATGAAATATTTTATTAAGGAAGTACGATTTGAAGCCGAACTGCTAACATAGACTCATAGCGCACCATCGTTAGTTTAAGTTGGAAGGTCCCCATAGCGTCAAATGTCTTCATCAGGAAGGGTTATTAAGCAGTTCGATTTTTTGACGCAGATCATGCATCCGAACTGAATCTTCCGCAACAAGCTTTATTGCTTCTTCAATAATGATTTGGTTGTAATCCGGTTGGTCAGGGTCCAGACACCGGGAGATGTATTGCAGAGAAAACCTGATCCCTTTATTCATGAGACGAGCCCTTATTTTTTGAAAGCTCCCATAGGGTAGGTTTTTTCTTAGTTGTGCTACTGATTCTTTTCTGTTTTTCATAGATGTAAGTTAGTTGGTAGTTATTGTAAGTTAGTACTCCTCCCATTTGGGGAGATGAATCGACCGGTTTATCAGCATTTTTTTAAGTCCTCCATCACTTCACTTTCAAAGTAAAAAAGTTTGCCTCCGATTTTATGGGAGCGGACGATCCCTGCCTTGCTCCATTTATGGAGCGCAGGACGACTAACCCCGATCATTCGACAGACATAAGGGGCTGTTACCGGTTTTTCGATGATTGATTTTTCGTTCATGGTGTTTATTAAATTTTACGAGCGGCAAAAGTATCAAACGGGAAATTACTAAACGGATTAAGTTATTAACAACTAACTGATCTATAACGTTATAGTAACGTTACAGTAACCTTAATCCGTCACGATATTAACATTCCAGAACCAAACTATTTATTGCATAACCATTTATAAAAGCTTCTTCTTCTTGAAAAAAGGTGATAAAAAAATCATTGCGGATAAATATATTTTGATACATCCGAATTCATTATTTTTTTTTAATGACAGGATGATGCTGAAACACCAGTAAAACCAATGGTTATAAATAAAACGAGGAAGGAAAATCAGGATGGATCAACTAACCAATTCCAAATTTCGTAACGAAAATTTACAGATATTTACAGTTCAAAACAGGGAAATACGGGGGCTTTAAAATCATTATAAAGTACCGGTAAAACAGGGGATACTTGACTGTAAAGTTGACATATTTTGGCTTATCAGTTTCAAAACATCAGTAAATACGGCATGTTCAGAGGGTGCCGGACTTCCAATACAGGTTATATTGTCGGCGACAACGGG
>CAIYES010000425.1 GCA_903925275.1 uncultured Bacteroidales bacterium | reverse complement strand
GCCTTTTGACGGGGAGACAGAAAAACTCGGGGTTTTCTCTTTGTGAAACGGGCAGTTACCCTGGTGGTTATTGCCCTTTGGGGTCAGTTTTACATATTTACCGATAACATCGGTGACATCGAGGCTCAGGACTTCATCTATGGAGGTTTGCAGAATCATTTTGGTTCCCTTCCATTATTCACTGAGCAGTTCAGCATCGAGCACGTCGAGAAGTACCTGAAGGCGGGCAGCATCCGTTTGAAATTTGGCCGTCTTTTCAGGTGTGAGGGTATTATCCGACTGTAAACACTGGTTGATATAGACCAGGTTTCTCAGGTAGGATGTTCTGGTGAGCATTTTATCCGGAACGGACATCGAGGAGAATGTTTTCATATTTTATCGTTCTTGATTTTCGTGAGCCCCTTCTGGATTACCTTCACCTTTTTCGCGTACTGTCTCACCAGTCTTATTGCCTCAGAAATAATAAATTGGTTGAAATCCGGTCGTTTGGGATTAAGACAGCGATAAATGTACTGTAGGGTAAACGTGTGATCTTTTTTCTCCAGGCGTGATTTGATCACCCTGGCGCTTCCGTGTGGCAGTTTCTTTTTCAGTTCTGCGACTGACTCCTTGCTGACTTTCATAAATTCTTGTTTTCATAGTGGATTATTGTTTTTAACATTTGTGAAGGTCTTCATTGACTTCGCTTTCAAAGAAAAAAAGTTTGCCTCCGATTTTATGGGAGCGAATGGTTCCCGATTTGCTCCAACGATGGAGTGCCGGTCGACTCACTCCAATCATTTTACAGATGTGTTTGGCCGTCACCGGCTTTTCTAACATTGACTTTTCGTTCATAGTTTTTACGGATTAAATGAGGCGCAAAAGTATTAAACGGTTTGCCATAGAGCAGACAATATATATCAACAACGTACTGAAATATAGCAAAATAGTAACCTAAACTATACCTATATTATACCTGCGAAAAAATAAAATCGTCGGGAATCAATTAGGCGTAAACTGGTTACACGGGAAGAAAAAAACAGTGTGTGAAAAGTAGCGGGAAAGAATAAAGTTATGAACACTTCAGAGCCTGGCGAGGTCCAAAAAGGAGGGGTCATTGTTAATAGTCATAGACTGAATTTATTACCTAAAAATGGGTTTTGGGGCATGATTTTTTTGCCCGGGGAAATGGAAAATTGAATAAATTTGACAAGGAAATACAAGCGGAAACAAAGTGTTACAGAGATAAACTTATGAACACACTATTCCGGTTTTCATAAATAATCCGGCTATAAAGTTGCCACAAGAATGACTAACCGTTCGGAAACATCAGTAAAATCAATAGTCTTGAAACGCGGTTCGACTCCCTCACATCCCACAGTAAATTCCTTGAAAATCAAAGGAAATCAATGAAAACCGCCGCTCCAGGCGGTTTTTCTTTTACAGTACGTTACACCAAATTACCCCCTGTTCATAACTTTTACTGGCAACTTTGGCCACAATGGCAGGGAGGGATAATAAAGGACAGAATTTTTCCTTGGGGGGCACCAAAAAAAAATCCCGGTTTCCCGGGACTCGTTTTAGTATTTATACATAAAACGTGATAATATCGTACATCTTTACGATCAGCATTTTCTAATTCACACCATTTGCTTTATGGAAATTATTATTTCAAGCCTTGCATCACTCCGTATTTTTCACCCATAAGTATATGTTGATACGACTGGCCGCTACCACCTCCTGCCGGTTCCAGCAAAAACCCGGCTTTCTGTTGAAATATCATTACAATATCGGAACCTCCAAACAGGAAGCATCCCAGCATATCCCCCTTCTTTACGATTGTCCCTGTGTGAAGATTATCCTCAAATTTTACCGAACATATCTGCGACATGCCAATGGGAAGTACGGCCACCAAACCGAAATCCTCCGTATCAATAATTACACAGCCTCTTGTTTCAATAGCTTGCCAACTGGGAACTGTACAATCTAACATATATCTGGGAATTGACGGATCCCAGGTGATAATACCACCAACTGCATCTTGTTCAGCAATGTTCCTGATTTCTTTTATAACACCACTTACCGGAAAATGGAAACGATGGTAATCCTGAATATCCAGAAAAGTATGGGTCATTATTCCATTGGCAAATTCATTTTTATATTGGCTATCCCCTCCGATTAATGTTACAATTGATGTTAATGTTCCGGATTTAATGGCTACTCTTTTATTCAGAGCTATGTTTGAATTGGCATCTATCGCCCATACACCCTGCGGTATAGCATCTCCCGGTGAAACAACAACTGTGCTGTCGTCAGGAGAAGTAATCGGGCGTTTATCCGGCGACTTAAGATATCTGGTAAAAAACTGATTAAACGTTTTCCAGTTCGAAGGATCTTCATACCAACCGGCCGATAAACCAAATTTATTATCAGTAAGCGCCATTTGATAATATGCATCTTTCCACGAATCTGGTGTATCCAGGTACAGGCCCCATGCTTTATTGAAACTGACCAGCCAATCAGTGTATGGGGCTACATATTGAAGAGAATTATGATACAATCCCTGACCTTCAAGTTCTGTAAGCGGTTGGTCATTTATAAAATAGAAATAGTCTAAGCTCTGGTCTATTTTATCATACAATGATGTGTATGGCGTGTTGGGAAGTATCGTCCAGGGCATACAAGTCTCAGCCCATGTAACAAACTGATAATATTCAGCCAGCGTTTGTGCCGGATTTGTATTTTTATCCGGATTGACCGTTTTTGCCTGGGCAATGGATTTGAGCAGCAGTGATTTTATATTCGGATTGCTTTCCACCAGGTTAATCAACTCTTTCGTTTTAGCTCCGTAATTTGGGGTGCTGGAAGAATCATCGCGTTTACAAGATATCTGAATCGTTGAAACGACTAAAAAACTTATAACAACTAAAAGATTTAACTTTTTCATACTTTTTTTTGTTGATTAATGACATTCATACCAGTAAGGAAAAATACAACTACGAATTTAAAGACTTGCT
>CAIYES010000424.1 GCA_903925275.1 uncultured Bacteroidales bacterium | reverse complement strand
GAATTCCTAATTTTACAGCAGGTTTTACAGCTGCTGGATCTACTTTTACCGGAGCAGTAACTTTTACCGGAAGTGCTACTAACCACTTTTTGTCTCTTATAATGGTAGAAGGTCCTGCAAGTTTTTCAGGTGTAAGTCCTGTTGTATTTAATGGTGGACTTACCTCATCATCTGGTGTTTTTTCTGCTGATCTTTATTGTCGTCGTGGTAAGAAACAGGAAAAAACTTAAAAAAGCACATGCCCTGCTTGAAGTGAAGAATATTGAAATTTCATCGAAAGCGGAAGAGCTGGCTTTGAAAAACAGCCAGCTGACGGCCTTCGCACAATATCAAGACTCAATGAATTCATTTCTGGTACACGACCTGAAAAACCCCTTGAATACGGTCATCAACTTCGATGCGGGCCAGATTACACAACAGCAGGCTGAGGGTGTCAGGCAATCGGGTTGGCAAATGCTTCAGATTGTGTCGAATTTGCTCGACCTTGGCAAATATGAGCACACCAGCATGAGCCTGGCCTCGGGCGATGTATGGCTCGCACAGATCATTCATCAAGCATTCAACGAAACAGCATACCTCGCTGAACAAAAAAACATCCGGCTGGTCCTTCATTTCCAAACTGGTTATCTGGTCAATGCTGATCATGAGATCATCAAAAGGGTGTTTGTCAATCTTTTCACCAACGCCATCAAGTATTCTCCGGCCGGAGGGCATATCCGTATCTTCACCGAATTAACCTCCGCATCCATGGTTAAAATTGTCGTACAGGACGAGGGTGAAGGAATTTCCCCCGATTACCTGCCTTTCATTTTTGAGAAATTCTCACAGGAGATCCCCCGCAGTTCGGGATTTTCCGTGTCTACCGGGATCGGACTGGCCTTCTGTAAAATGGCGGTTGAGGCGCACGGTGGGACCATTGGTTGCGTTTCTGACCCGGGCCATGGATCCTCCTTCTGGCTGACCTTGCCGCTCGCAGAATCAAATGCACTGATGTCTGACATTCCATTTCAGCCTGATGGAACCCCGGAGGCCAATCCCGGCCTGCAATTTACCCCGGAAGAGAAGGAATATCTGGCTCCATATTGCAAAGCGCTGCAAAACATCAGAATTTACCAGCTTACAGAGGTTAAGGACATCGTTAAAACCATTGAAGAGAGATCGGATCATCTTTCCATTTGGAAACAGCTCATTTTACAGGCGTTATCGGCGTGTAACGAACCGAAATACCATGAATTAATCAGACTTTGCCATGACGAACCGATATAAAATACTCATTGTCGATGATCTTCCTGAAAACATTCAAACCCTGACCAGGTGTTATGAAACGCTTCATCCGGAGTATATCCTCTACCAGGCTACCTCGGGAAAAGCGGCTCTGGAACTCGCTGGAACCATGAAGATCGACCTCATTGTTTCCGACTGGGACATGCCGGGTATGTCGGGAATCGACCTGGTCAGGGCACTGAAAGCAGATGACAGCACGGCGCACATTCCCATTATCATCGTCACCGGGGTGATGCTCTCCTCTGCCGATCTTGACATCGCCCTGTCGGCCGGTGCGTACGATTATCTGCGGAAACCTGTTGAATACACTGAATTAGCCGCACGCACACATGCCGCCATTCATTACGTAGAGATGCACCGGAAGGAACTGGCTGACAAAAATCTCGAACTGACCCAAAAAACCATGTTGCTGACCCGGAACAACCAGTTCAACCTTGAGATCGTCAGAAATTTGAAACAGCTCGAAATCCTGGTCGATGGTCAACCGGAAGCTCAATCGATCATCCGGGAAATCCTTGATGATCTTGACCGGCAAAGCAGGGAAAGCAACTGGGGCCATTTTGAAATGGCCTTCCACAATGTGCATCCCGAATTCTGCAAAAACATCATTACGACATTTCCCGGCCTCACCCCTGGAGAACTCCGTCAATGCATCCTGATCAGGCTTGGGATGAATAGCAAGGATATGGCTTCGGTGCTGCATCAGAGCCATGACAGTATCCGGGTAACCCGCTTCCGGATACGCCGAAAACTCAGGGTGGACAACGATATCAACCTGCAAACCTTTCTTTGCCAGATCTGAGAGAATATCAGCACTTATTTTCTTTTCTGCTAACATTTTGCTACGCTTTTCCCGGATCATATGAGACCGACCGGTTGCATATTTGCATAAACTCTTAACCAAGCATTATGAAAAGAAAGACTTTCTCTTTGCTGGCGATTTTTTTTATCGCTGCAGCTGTGAACATTTTGATGGCCCAGGCGCCTGAAAAATTCAAATACCAGGCAGTATTACGCGATGCTTCCGGTAACATCATCGCCAATTCAGCAAAAACGGTGGTGGTTAATCTCCTACAGGGCAGTTCGAGCGGGACCAGTGTGTACCAGGAAACCCACAGCGTGACCACGACTCCGCAGGGAGTCATCAACATGGATATCGGCGGCGGCACTGTCAATGCAGGCACCTTTACCACCATCAACTGGAGTACCAATACCTATTATATTAAAGTGACCGTTGGTGGAACCGAAATCAGCAACGGTCAACTGCTGAGTGTTCCCTATTCCTTAAGTGTGAAAGGTCTGACCTATGATCCGGCAACCGGTTATATAGGCATCGGAAACACTACCCCTTCCTACAAACTGGATGTGACTGGGGAAATACACGCCGGTGTTGACGGAGGCGCCTGTTTCAGGGTTGGCAATGATGCTACAATCAACGATATAAACCTACAAAACCACATAGGTGTTTATGGTGCATACGATGCTACCATTGGTTCCTTAAAACTTGGCAGCGGCGGTCCGGTCT
The DNA here is from genome assembly GCA_903925275.1 of uncultured Bacteroidales bacterium. GTDB lineage: Bacteria > Bacteroidota > Bacteroidia > Bacteroidales > FEN-979 > CAIVAT01. The sequence goes on along the minus strand of CAIYES010000424.1, from coordinate 20,223 downwards.
TATCCGGAAAGACTGGTTATCTCGGCATAGGAACCACAAATCCGGGAAGTTATATTGATGTAAATGGCGGTGCGAATTTTACCCGGCTCAACCTTGAATCTTCCAGCACCACCCTGGGGCCGGAACTGCGCCTGAATGCTACAGGAACGAGTGGAAGCGACTGGCGTATCTGGTCTTCGCAGGCATCGAACCCTTCCGGTGCCGGCAATCTTGAGTTCTGGAGAAGTGGCACGGGTACCGTGATGACAATGAAAGCAGGTGGGAATGTCGGAATCGGTATAGTCAATCCGACAAATAAACTGGATGTTTACGGTGGTGGAACATTCCGGGGCGACCTGTTTATTTATGCCGGCAGCATTGATCAAAACTTAAAAATCGGCCCCGGCTCATGTCGGTCAATTGGATATGCTAATAACTGGGCTACGAATTGCCTTTACATCAACGGATGGGGAGACTGGACGGGTGGCGTTTCGATCGGCCATTATAACAATGCAACTGAACTCAGCAATTTATATGTGAATGGTGAGGTGTGGGCCAGGGGTGCTGGCTATTGGAGTCAATCAGATGAAAGACTGAAGACCAACATATCTACCATAGACAATGCTTTGGGCATCGTTACACAGCTGAGAGGCGTAACCTATAACTGGAAATCGGATGGCAAGCCCTCTTTTGGATTCGTGGCACAGGAACTCGAAGCGGCATTTCCATTGGCAGTGAGCCAGGCTCCCGGAGCTGACTTTAAAAGCGTGAATTATGGATTATTGGTTGCTGTTGTTGCCCAGGCAGTCAAAGAATTGAATGCCAAAGTGGAGAAACTGGAAAAGGAAAATGGTCAATTACGGGCTGAGAACCATGACCTGACCACACTCCGGGCCGAAGTGGATGCGTTAAAATCCATGATCACCGCCGGAAAAGCCACCGGTAATAAATAAGGATAATTGACAATTGATATACGATAATTGACAATTATGAAAAAGATATTCCTGATTTTCACAATCTTGATCGCAGGCCTGACTGCGCTGGGACAAAACTCCTTTTCCCAGCAGTTTGTCGGGTCGGGCGGCAACGTCACCCACAACAGCTCGTACCTGGTACACTGGTCGGTGGGCGACTTGGTAACAGCCACGGCACCCCTGGGTGCCGGATCTCTGACGCAAGGCTTCGAGCAACCCCAGGTACTTCATCCTGAGGTGCAGGCATTGCTGGTCAATTTTACCAATCCGTTTGCGGATCACTTTACAGCAAACTGGACAAATGGCGGTGGCACAGCCCGCGTGGTCTTTGTAAAACAGGCCGCCTCCGGGACAACTACACCGGTAAATAATGCCACATACAATCCCGATGCCTCCTTTGGAGGTGGTACACAGATCGGAACTACAGGTTGGTTTTGTGTTTTTAATGGGACAGGTTCATCTGTTACCATTACAAACGTTGTATCGGGGCTTCCATACACCGTTCAGGTATTTGAATACAACGGAGGAGCCGGGAGCGAGCAATACACAGGGTTCTCCTATATTGACAACCCAATGACCTGGTCGTTCAGTTGCACCAACCCGGCAACCGGTGGCGTAATCGCGGGCAACCAGACTATTTGTGTCAACACAGCGCCGGCATCGTTTACCAGTGTATCGCTGCCTCCTGCCCCGTATGAAGGCACACTCGAGTATCAGTGGCGGATTTCCACTGACGGATCAGTTTTTTTGGATATTTCCGGGGAAACAGGAACTGATTATACATTTACGGGTTTGATCAACGTTCCCACCTGGTTCAGGAGAATGACAAAAGTTACCTGCCAATCGACGTGGGTACCTTCAGCCAATGATGTTAAAATCGAGCTGGAGCAGGCGGCAGTAGCCGGCACGCTTGCCAAGACACCAAATCAGGCAACGGCATGTCAGGGTATCCCGGTATCGGCAAGCCTGACCACGGGCAGCGGGGGCAATGGAACTGATGAACTTCAGTACCGCACAGAAACCGGTGCTGTCTGGTCTTCGTGGTCATCCTATATCTCCGGCACAACGATTGCCACCACCGGGTTGTCAGGTGTGGAAATTCAGACACAGCGATTGGGTACCTATTGCAGCAGTTCAACCTACACCACAGTGAGCTGGACCGTTTCTGCATGCACCATCACCTGGACGGGAGCCCTTACTTCCGACTGGAATACGCCAGGCAACTGGAACGAAAACATCGTACCCTTTGCTGTGCATTCGGCTGTGATACCCAATGGAACAATACCCCATAATCCGATGGTGAATGAGGCGGTGGCAACTCCTGCAGAATGCCTTGACCTTACAATAGAATCAGACAGGGTACTCACTATTGCCTCCAATAAAGCGCTGACCGTTAACGGCACCCTGGCGAACCTTGCAGGCAACGGCGGTCTCATTATTGAAAGCGGGGGTTCGCTCCTTCATAACTCCGGCGGTGTGGCTGCCATGGTAAGGCGGGAGATTTCCGGGAGTGCCAGCCTGGATCAATACAAATATCACTTTGTAAGCATTCCCACCCAATATGCCAGCCCGACTTCGAACCTCTTTTTTGGCTCTTATCTGTATAAACTTGACCCCCTGCAACTCTACACTGCCGACCATTACGGTAAATGGATTGCACTGGGCACACCCACCAACACCACGTTGTCGACAGGCCAGGGTTATATGGTTTACTATCCGGAGGCTACCCATACCTACACTTTTGAAGGAAACCTGAACAACGGAACTTTTTCATACGCCCTCACGGGACACAGCGGAACAGGTATCTATACTTTCAACCTGGTGCCAAACCCCTATCCATCCTCGATTGTCTGGAACACAGGTGCGGCAGGCTGGTCTCACTCAGCCGGGATTGGCGGCGTGTGTTATTTGTGGAATGCAAACACCGGCAACTATTCCAGCATCTCCTCCGGGTCAACCAGCTATATCCCTGTCGGACAGGCGATGATGGTCATGGTATATGATGAAGCTTCTCCAACCCTGTCGGTAAACAACATCGCCAGAGCACACAGCGACCAGGAGTTTTATAAATCAAACTCCCTCCGGGAAAACCGGCTTACCGTAAAGGCAACTGCAAACGACTTAGCCGATGAAACATTGGTTGCTTTTACGGATGGTTCTACGCAAGGTTTTGATCTCCAAACGGATGGTATAAAATTGAATGGACAAGCGGAGGCACCGCAGCTTTATACCCTTTCCGGGGAGGAAAATTACAGCATCAACAACCTGCCGCCATTGACGGGTCAACAGATAGTACCCATGAACTTTGAGGGTAAATTCTCCGGTAGTGTTACCCTTCAGTTCAGCGATATAGAGTCGTTTAATCCGTTGTTAAAGCTCTACCTCAAGGATTTACTGACCAGTGAGAACATCAACCTGCGCGACCAGCCAACCTACACATTTACGCACAATGCAGCCAATCAGGCCAACCGGTTTCAGCTCCTTTTCGGAGGATTAACCGGTATCGAAAACCCTAATGGGCAGTCAGGCCGCATGTGGATCGTTGGGAACAAGCTTATTATCAGCGCACCGCACCTGGCCAATAAATCCGGGAACCTTGTCGTATATGATGCCTCTGGCAGGCAACTGCAATACAATGATCTCGTTTTAAGCGAACGCACGACAGTACAGATTGACCATCACGGATTTGTGATCGTCAAACTCGTTACCGACCAGCAAACAATGACCGTAAAGGGGATAATAACCAATTAACACAAATAACCATGAAAAAATATGTGATCCTTCTTTTTTTCCTCATCATCAGCGGCCTTTCAATAGCCCAGCCTCCACCGCCTGAGAATGCCGGCACCGGGAACGGGCCTGTTGGTGGCGGCGCGCCGGTAGGTGAGGATGTTACCTGGTTGCTCACCCTGGCCATCGGATATGCGGGCTTAGGCTTTCTGATCAAAACATACCGCGCCGGCAAGGAAGAAAAGCAGCAGTCATGATCGTTTCTGGCGAAGTGTTGAAACTGATGAAACTTCCCGGTTCCTAGGTTAAAAAAACCATACCTGCACCGGCCACAAGTCACAGGGTTTTGCCCACATGTGTGTTGTTGCCGGTGGCAGGCATGGTAAATTGAAAATACTTCCCTTTCCAGGGGTTGATTCAACCCAGATCTTCCCCCCGTGAAGATATACGATCTTTTTACAGTGCGCCAACCTGATGCCCTTCCCCTTGAATTCGCTCCGGTTGTGCATCCGCCTGAATATAATGAAGATCTTTTCCCTGTTCTTCTCCTCAATGCCAATCCCGTTGTCGGCAACGGAGAACAACCACCCGTTTTCCCGGGCTGTTGCCGATATGGTTATTTCCCGTGCTGTTTCCGGCTTTTTAAATTTGATCGCATTCTCCACCAGGGTTTGGAACTATAGCCCCGTTCACAGCGTTTAAAGTGCCATGGATTTGCTCTAGCAAGCCGCCACGATATATGAATTTGTTGTCCTTGCTGAAGCCTTCAACTTTAAGTTCATCAGCTTTGAAAGACTCGAAGTACAAAGTGGTTACATCGTAAAGACATTAGTAAAATTGTTCCGTGAACTTTTCTTCTGTCACACTGTATGCCCGTTGTTCTATATCGGCTTTTTGGATTATCAGTTTTGGTATCGTACGGTAAATACGTTGTGAGTGTTTAATTCCAAAATAGCGTGAAATCAACTCAATTGACCGCAACTTAGAGACTGGTTCAATTAATCTCATGATTGCTAAATCTAGTAAAAGCGGTGGCAAATAGGTTAAATCACATTCATTGAGACTGCTCTTAAAAAACTGATATGCAAAATTATGCGTAACTGCAACACATTCCCCCTTTCAACAATCCATACCTTTTATTTATGTTCCGGGAGTAAATTGGTTTGCAGTGACTGTTCTTCAATCCAGGTTCGAGCATTCATTAGGAGAAGGTCAAACTCAATGTCATCTTTAGCACTCCCTATGTGTTTGACAATTTTTGTCCGATGCCCTTCATATTGAACAACCTTTATGGCCGTAGATCCTTATTTAGTCCTGACTTTTCTAACCCTAAACATAATGCAGAAATAGGCGTTAGTGCGGTAAAAGTCAAAATATAGATTTTTATGTTATTCATTTTCAATTGGTTAAAAATAATCACCGCATTAAAATTGAAGAGCGTCAGAAGTCAGGGCATGCTTGTTAAAGTTATTGATGCAACATATATTAAAGATTATATAGTTCAATTAACTTTCAACACGCTGGAAAAGAAAGAAATTGACATAAGGGATCAACTCTGGGGCGAAGTGTTTGAACCTTTGAAAAACAAAGATGTTTTCAAAAATTTCAGGCTTAATGATTTTACCATTGAATGGCCCAACGGAGCTGATTTCTCGCCTGAGTTCCTCTATGAAACAGGGCAATCCAAATGATTTGTTATAACCAGGGCTAAAGCACCGGGGTTGTTTTGGATGAGACAGGAATTTCTGGGGGCGTGGAATTTCAGATTTCGGATTTCAGATTTCGGATTTCGGATTTCAGATTTCGGATTTCAGATTTAGCTCTTTCAGCGCGATTGTGAATATGGCTGGACTATCGTTAATAAATTTGCATAAATCAAAATGTATAAATTTATCCCGTTCATAGGATAACAATAAATCAGTCCTGAATTGCTTTCTTTTACTGCCGGCATTTTCTTTGAGCCAATACTTGATTATTGAACAAGAACCAACCGGAAACCCAGATCGTTGTTGCGGGAAACGGACCCGCCGTCACGATTCGCGGAGAGACATCGCCGAGTGGTGCTGTACCAACTGCCACCACGATTCACGCGGTATGTACCTGTTAAAGGTCCCTGTGGATCAGAAGATTGGCTGCTACTGTAATAATCCCATGCATACCAATCCTTGCACCACTCCCATACATTCCCGCTCATGTCAAATAGTCCAAGCTCATTCGACTGCTTTTGTCCAACCGCGTGTGTTCTTGAACCAGAATTTTCGGTGGACCAGGCAACATCCCCAACAACATTACTTCCGCTATATGCAAAGCCCTTACTTTTATTTCCCCCTCTGGCAGCATATTCCCATTCTGCCTCTGTGGGTAACCGATAATTCTTCGCGGTTGCCTTATTCAATTTCTTAATAAATCCTTGCACATCATTCCATGAAACATTTTCAACGGGACAATCATCACAATTTTTAAAGCTGGAAGGATCATTGCCCATCACATCCCGCCATTGTTTCTGGGTTACCTCAGTCTTCCCGATAAAGAAGGCACTTAAAGTCACAGCATGAACCGGCTTTTCATTATCTACCCCTGAATTGTTTCCCATCTGGAAAGTGCCACCCTGAACAAATATCATTTCAATGTTGAGGCCGGAAGTAGTTTCAGAATATTCGGTTTGTAACGTAGCGGATGTAATTGCCAGTGAAAATTTTACAGCGCTTCCAAGGCTGATCAGAACCTGCTTTTCTGCCCTTTTTCCATTGCTTTCAACGCGTAACTTATGGCTGCCAAAACTCATGTTTCCGTTGTAGGGGGTTTTTCCTGTTGGTTTGTCGTCAATAAACAGATCTGCTCCGGATGGGATGCTGGTTATCTCCACCAGCATTCCGTTTTGCAGGGTGCTGTTAATCTGCGCTGTAACGCCTTCGGTAATGGTTACTTTTTCGTAGGAGGTGGCGTAGCCTGTCATGGAGAGTTCTACGGTATAGTCACCAATTAATTGGTCCTTTAACGTTAGCGGCGTTTTTCCCAGTTCTTTCCCGTCAATTTTTATAGTGGCATCGAAAGGGGTGGTTATTATCTTTAAATTGCCGGTAATGGGCGTGGGAAGGAGGTTAACATTCAATGGCTGGCCGACGATAACCGTTTTCTTTTCGGTGGCAGTGAGGTGCTTATCAAGTTTGGCTTCAAAAGTGTAAACCCCCGGGTAGAGTCGGCCCAGCCATGTTCCTTTGGTTTTCATTTGTCCGTTGATGTAAATATCGGCTACCGGCCCGGAGGTGACAGTTACCTCGGCAAAGGTGGGATTCATGTTTATGGTTAGCTGTTTGTTTTCTCCGGCTGAAAGTGTTACTCTTTGGGTGGTTGTTTCATACATGTCGCGGCTGAGGGTGATAGAATGCTCTCCAGCCGGGATTTTGTCGATGTTGCATGGGGTTGTCTTTCCGGTACCTGTACCATTAAGGCTAACGAAGGCGCCACTTTCCGGGCTGCTTGAAAGAGACAGTGTTCCAAAAGTAGGGTTTGCCGGAAAAACTACCGGCAGGTTTTGCCCTGGGTTTAATATAACCCTTTGCTCCGAAATCTGATACATTTCTTTTCTTACTTTGATGGTCTTCTCCCCGGCTGGAACCATTTCAATAGTGCAAGGAGTTGTTTTGCCGACAGGCATTTCATTAATATAAACTTCTCCGTTTACTTCGGGCTCTGTGCGCATTGCCAGTGTTCCGAAGTTTGGCTTCATTTTAACGTTCATCACCTGTTTTTCGCTTCCGGTATTTAAATTGGAAACACCGGCATCGGGCAGGTACAGCTCTTTCGAAACCCTCCAGGTATATTTACCCGTTGGAAGTTCGTTCTGGTAAGGAGTTTTACCGGCTGGCTGATCATTGATGTAAACGTCGGCATCGGCAGGGTCGGTTGTGATAATTAGCCACTGGGTTTCGATCGTCGGCGCTTCAATGGTGGTTATTACCTTGCCGGTAACGAGCATCATCTCATATACTTCGCCTGCCCCGATTGATTGAGGATAGGCATAATTGCGCAGCAGCCCAAGTTTAGGATGTTTGATGGTGACGATTTTGGAACCACGTGGTACATAGAGCCATATTTCGCTGGTCTTTTGCACAGAGGCTACGATACCAATGCTGCCGGCGTCAAACTCGAACCCGGTTTCGGTAGTCACTATTTTTATGATGGCAGCTTTTTCGCCGTTTTTGTCTTCTTTGGGATAGTGGGCGCGGGCATCGAGGTCGTTTTCAAGCTGGCGGAAAGATTTTACAGCGATTTGCTGTGCTTGTAGCGCCAGGGTGAACATCAGCAGGAAGAAAAAGGCGAAAACTTTTGTCATTGGCGAGGCAGGGTTGTTGTTTTCTCTATTCAGAGGTAAAGGTAATATTTCAGGTTGATTTAGGATATATCACAAATTGTTTTCTTTTATCTTTTAAAGTTAGTATAAGCCAATTGTTGATTATTTTTGGATAAAAAAATGAAGATTCATCCATAGGCTGGAATATTAATCCCTATTTTTGTTTCGGAACAACCTGTATAAACTGGCAATGCCCTCGATATGAAAAAACTTATTCCTCTGTTTATTGTTTTCCTGCTTTATTTCCTTCCTGGCAATACTTTCAGCCAGGGACCGCTTCCGGTGAAACTGGGGCTGAAAGTGTCACCAAATATTGGCTGGATGAACCCTGGCACCAAGGGTTATTCCAACGATGGCTCATGCTTGGGAGCTACGATTGGGTTTGTGAGCGATTTCTATTTCGCACCAAATTATGCGTTTTCAACCGGATTCAATTTTCAGTTTCTGAGCGGGAAGCTGAAATATTCTGATGGAAGGTTAATCGATACCATCACCGAAAATGGTCAGGTAAGCCGGAAGTACAATTTCCTCTATCTTGAGATTCCTTTAACGATCAAAATGCAAACAAAAACGTTTGGAAAGGTTTCATTTTACGGACAGATTGGTTTCGGAACAGCTTTCCGCCTGAAAACCATCGTCAAGGAACATTTTGTTCCTAAAACAGGCGATGCGGTTGATCAGCAATACGATTTTAACGGAGGAACCACACTCATCCGGGAATCTATCATTTTTGGCATCGGTTGTGAATATCACATCGATGAATCATCCCGGATTTTTGCCGGCCTCAACTATTCCAATTCACTCAACAATGTACTCACCGGAGTGAATAATATATCGGGACTCAACGAGAAAAGCATGCTGAATTTTGCAGATTTCACAGTTGGAATCCTCTTTTAATCCGGTATCATGAAGATTGCCCTTGCACAGCTGAATTATCATGTGGGTGATTTCGTGAACAATGTTGCACGGATCGTCGAAACTATCGGGAAAGCGAAATTACAGGAAGCCGACGTGGTTGTGTTTGCTGAACTCTCGGTATGCGGCTATCCGCCGCGTGATTTCCTTGAATTCGGCGATTTCATCCGGCGGTGCGATGAGGCTGTTGAAACAATTGCCGCGAAATGCCATGGTATTGCCGCCATTGTGGGGGCGCCTTCGGTTAACCTTGCGCCAAAGGGGAAACCGCTCTACAATACAGCCTTTTTCCTTGCTGATGGAAAAGTTCTCGCAAAAATCCACAAAACATTGCTGCCAAACTACGATGTTTTCGACGAATACCGGTACTTTGAGCCCAACCGTTTACCCTGTTCCCTTGTGGAGTACAAAGGATGCCATTTTGCACTCACCATTTGTGAAGATCTGTGGAACATTGCCGACGACCCGCTCTATGTGCGCAATCCCATGGATGAGCTCATAACCCTGCGTCCTGATGTTCTCATCAACATCGCCTCTTCCCCGTTCAATTACAACCAGCGTAACATCAGGTGTGAAGTCCTTGCAAGGAATGCCACGACTTACAACCTGCCCGTTTTTTATGTAAACCAGGTGGGCGGACAAACCGAGTTGATATTTGATGGCGGATCGATGGTGGTTGATTCAAACGGGATGGTCGTTGCAAAACTGAAGGAGTTTGAAGAGGATTTTATGATTTATGAGCATCACAAAGTCACCAATTCACAGCCTGAATCCGGAAATATACAATCATCCGATCATCCGGCTATCCATTCCAGCATTCCAGCATTCCAGCATTCCAGCATTCCAGTATTCCAGGATGCAGTCCTCTCCCCGCAAGCAACCAGGCTCATTCACGATGCGCTTATCCTTGGTATCCGCGACTATTTCGGGAAAATGGGTTTTACAAAGGCGATTCTCGGACTTTCGGGAGGGATCGATTCAGCAGTCACACTGGTTCTGGCTGCCAAAGCATTGGGAAACGAAAATGTGAGGGCCATTCTGCTGCCATCGCAGTTCTCGTCGTACCATAGCATTACCGATGCCCGGCTGCTTGCCGAAAATATGTGCGTTCCCTTTGAGATTATTCCGATTGAACCGGCCTGTCAATCGATTGAAAAAACCCTGCAACCACAGTTTGAAGGGCTACCTTTCAACATCACCGAAGAAAATATCCAGGCACGAATCCGGGCCGTGATTCTCATGGCATTGTCAAATAAATTCGGGTATATCCTGTTGAACACATCCAATAAAAGCGAGGCTGCCGTTGGTTATGGCACACTTTATGGCGACATGTGCGGAGGATTGTCGGTACTTGGCGATGTTTACAAGACCCAGGTTTACGAACTGGCACGGTTTATAAACCAGGATTCAATACTTATTCCTGAGAATTCAATTCTGAAACCCCCTTCCGCCGAATTGCGGCCGGGTCAGAAAGATTCGGATTCACTTCCCGATTATGCCATTCTCGACCAGATACTTTTTAAATACATCGAACAATGCGCGGGTCCGGAAGAATTGATTCGTCAGGGATTTGATGCCGTAACCGTGCGACGTGTCCTGAAACTGGTCAACTCCACTGAGTATAAACGTTATCAAACGCCACCCATCCTCAGGGTCTCGTTAAAAGCGTTTGGCATGGGTCGCCGGATGCCAATTGTGGCTAAATACCTGTCGTAAAATAATCTATTCAACAGCAACCGATTCCACAGATTTTATCTCGGGGAGCGCACGTATTACCGCGGCTTCTATTCCATTTTTCAGCGTCATACGGCTATGCGGGCAATTCCCGCACATACCCAGCAGTCTGATGTTAACCGTGTTGTCTTCGGTTATGTTCACATATTCCACATCACCGCCATCGGCCTGCAGGTAGGGGCGGATCTGCTCAATTACATTTTTTACTTTCTTTACGAGTTCTTCGTTTGCAACCATGGGAAAAAATTGTTTAATTATTGATTGATTGAATTACTTTGTTACGATTTGACATTATGACTTTACACCTTCTCACCACCCTCAAAAATTTCTCTGATCGAATTGCTGATGGCAATTTGCTGAGCAACGTTCCCGGCAAGACTGACAAAGGCTGCCGTTACCGGCGAATTGTCATCCAGGGCAACCGGACTGCCTGCATCCCCTGAATCGGCTATGGCCGCGACAATCGGTATCTGACCGATCAAGGGAATGTTCAACTCCTCTGCAAACTTTTCACATCCGCCCTTTCCGAAGATATAATACTTGTTCCCGGGAAAATCAGGCGGCGAAAAGTACGACATATTTTCCACCAATCCGAGGATGGGGATGTTGATCTTGTCGTTGCGGAACATATCTGCAGCTTTGCGCACATCAGCAATGGCAACCTGTTGCGGTGTGCTGACGATGATTGCACCGGTGAGCGGAAAATCCTGTATCAGGGTGAGGGGAATATCCCCGGTGCCGGGAGGAAGATCAATTACCATATAATCAAGCGCTCCCCATTCGACATCATTGAAGAGCTGACGCAAGGCCATCGAGGCCATCGGCCCGCGCCAGATAAGCGCTTTCGATGGATCGACAAAGAAACCGATCGATAATACCTTTATTCCGAATTTTTCAAAAGGGTACACAAAGGTTCTTCCATCCTTATCGTATCCGGTCGGTCGTTCATTCTGCATCCCGAACATCATCGGAATGGACGGTCCGTAAATATCGGCATCGATGAGGCCGACCTTTGCGCCGCTCTTTGCGAGTGCCACAGCGAGATTTACTGCCACCGTTGATTTGCCAACCCCGCCTTTGCCCGACCCAACAGCGATGATGTTTCTTACATCTTTCAGCATTGCATCGGTCTCTTTTCGCCGGGTAGTCACACGTGAGGTCATCTCAATCTCAACCTCCAGCCCGGGATCAACATACTGGTGTATGGCATCGATACAGGCCTGCCGGATCATATTTTTCAGCGGACAAGCCGGTGTTGTCAGGACGACATCAAAACTGACTTTATTTCCGTCGATTTTAATATGGTCGATCATATTCAGGGTGACCAGGTCCTTTTTGAGATCCGGGTCATCAACATGCCGCAAGGCGTCTGTTATTTGGGTTATATTTAGTGTCATTTGTTGTGTTTTAGGTTAAAAGGGTGAACGGGTGAACGGGTGAACGGGTAAACGGGTGAGCAAGTAAATGGGTGAGCGGGTGAACGGGTGAACGGGTAAACGGGTGAACGGGTAAACGGGTGAACATGATATGAAGTCTTCGTAATTATTAATTATTAATTTTTAATTCTATCATCGGGTTCCAGAATATTTCGTCAAAGCGGACGACTTTGTCATCAACAACCGTCACACCTTCACTTTCGAGAAGCTGTTGCATGATTTTCGGACTGCCGAAATGATTTTTCCCGGTGAGCAATCCGTTCCTGTTTACCACACGGTGAGCCGGAATGCCGGTGATCTGCGTATGTGATGCATTCATCGCCCACCCAACCATCCGGGCCGAACCCCTGGCACCAAGATACTCTGCAATAGCGCCATATGAAGTTACACGGCCAAACGGTATCAACTGCACAATGGCAAATACATTGTTAAAAAATGAATTGGAATGGTTCTCCGCCTTTCCCTCCATTACATCTGCTCCTTCAAATCCAGCAGAAAACTCCTGAGCCGGTTGAGTGAATCAATTACCTCCACTTTGTTTACAACATCCTGTTTGTTCTCCCTGAGTTTATCTTTCGCTCCCTGCAACGTGAATCCACGCTCTTTTACAAGGTGGTAAATGATGCGCAGGTTATCGAGATCCTGTGGCGTAAATAACCGGTTCCCCTTTTTATTTTTCTGCGGTTTAAGAATGTCAAATTCCTTTTCCCAATACCGTATTAAAGAGGCGTTTACATCAAACAACTCCGCTACTTCCCCAATGGAATAATATAACTTCCCTATCTTTCTGTCTTTCCTTAGCATTGTTGCAAAAAGTTAATCCATTGTTTGTGACGGACGCGCTGACAACTCCAGCATCATCTGGAATTGAGCTGGGGTCAGATCATTGAAAAAGAAATAGATCGGATTCAGTGGTATGCCGTTTTTCCGAACTTCATAATGCAAGTGCGGGGAGGTTGATTTCCCGGTATTTCCTACATATCCGATAATCTGTCCCCGCAGGATCTTCTGACCTGGTTTCACAAAAATCCGGGACAAGTGGGCATAAACAGTCTGGTAATTATATCCGTGGTCAATCCTGATTTCATTGCCATAACCACCCTGGGCATCACGCCCGGCCATTGTAACCATTCCATTGCCTGTTGAATATATCTCAGTGCCGACCGAAGCCGAAAAATCCATCCCTTCATGAAATTTCCGCACCTTGTAAAACGGATCAACCCGGGTACCGAAATAGGAACCGATTCTTTTAAGATCTTTATTATTCACAGGCTGTATGGCCGGAATGGAGACAAGCATTTTCTCTTTGTTTTTTGCCAGATCAAAAACTTCATCAAACGATTTTGACTGTACATATAATTTGCCCATGATCTTGTCCATGTTTTGAGCCGTTTCAATGATGAGATCGGAGTTGGAATAACCTTTAAGCGCCTCAAACCGATCAATACCGCCAATTCCTGCCGAGCGGACCGAATTGGGTATAGGTTCTGCTTCAAAGATCACCCGATAGATATTGTCATCACGATCCTGGAGATCGGCCAGGATTTTTGTAACCTTGTCAAGCTGATCATTTAGAATCTGATATTGAAGCTTCATCTGATCAATATCGCGTTTCTGGGCCTTTTCCTTTGGTGAGTCAATAAAATTATAGGCCAGTACCAGCACTACTGCAGCAAATACAACACCCGTCGACAGGTGCGAGAAAAAATACAACAGCCGCCTTCGCATCGTTGTATGCACCCTGTCGAAGGTTAAAGATTTTTTATTGAACTTGTACTTTACCTTGCTCATCAACAGGTAAATAAAGAATTAGTCAAAACAGGAAGGCTAACAGCTACAAAATTAAGTAAATAATTAACTTTGCAGGCGTTTCCGTGGTTTAAAAATTGTTAATGATTGTTAATGTATTGTTAAACATATAATTAATTGAACTAACCATCAAGTCAAGGTTCACTTAAACCGTGAATGATAAGATGGAAATTCCATTTGAGCTCATTGTAAAAATAAATATTACCAGATGAATTCTTCAGATATCCGCCAGGCCTTTCTTGATTTCTTCCGATTAAAACAACATGAAATCGTTCCTTCAGCCCCCATGGTTGTTAAAAACGATCCGACCCTGATGTTCACGAATGCAGGGATGAACCAATTCAAGGATGTTTTCCTTGGCAACAGCGCAGGCTCCTTCAAGCGGGTCGCCGATACACAGAAATGCCTCCGGGTTTCGGGAAAGCACAACGATCTTGAGGAGGTTGGTCATGATACCTATCATCATACCATGTTTGAAATGCTCGGAAACTGGTCTTTCGGGGATTATTTCAAAAAAGAGGCCATCGCCTGGGCATGGGAATTTCTGACCGATGTGCTTAAAATTGACCGCGAATGCTTGTATGTCACTGTTTTCGAAGGTGATGAACATGAAGGATTGGCACGCGATGATGAAGCGTTTGAATTTTGGAAGGAACATATTTCCGAAGATCACATCCTGCCGGGTTCCAAGAAGGATAATTTTTGGGAAATGGGCGATACCGGTCCGTGCGGCCCCTGTTCAGAAATTCATGCCGACATCCGCGACAATGCAGCAAAGATGCGGATCCCCGGCAAAGACCTTGTAAACAAAGGCGACCCCCATGTCATTGAAATCTGGAATCTGGTATTCATTCAATTCAATCGAATGGCCAGCGGGCAATTGGTGGAACTCCCCGCCAGACATGTAGATACCGGTATGGGATTTGAGCGGCTTTGCATGGTTTTACAGGAAACCAAATCAAATTATGATACTGACGTTTTTCAGCCAATCATCCAGGCGATTGCTTCAAATGCCGGGATACCTTACGGCAAAGAACCTAAGGCCGATATTGCCATGCGTGTTGTTGCCGACCATCTGCGGGCTGTTTCGTTTGCCATCGCCGACGGACAACTGCCTTCAAATGTGAAAGCCGGTTATGTGATCCGGAGGATTTTGCGTCGTGCCGTTCGTTATGGTTACGCTTTCCTTGGATTTAAAGAACCCTTTATCCATGAACTCATCCCGGTACTGATTGCCCAAATGGGACAGGTATTCCCGGAGCTTGTCGCGCAACAGACTTTGATCACCAATGTGATACGGGAAGAGGAGGCAGCATTTTTGAGGACCTTGGCGACGGGAATTCAACGATTTAACAATTATGTTTCCTCACCCCAACCCCTCACCCTGGTGGAAGGAGCAAAGGGACGATTCATTGACGGCACTTTTGCGTTCGAACTTTTCGACACTTTCGGCTTTCCGATAGACCTCACCCAGCTCATGGCGCGTGAAATCGGATGGAGCGTCGACATGGAAGGTTTTTCAAAGGGACTTGCCGAACAGAAAGCCCGTTCGCGGCAGGATGCCGTTGTTGATGCCTCCGATTGGGTGATCGTTCGGGAGAATGCCGGATTGCCGGAGTTTATCGGATATGACACCCTGGAAGTTGAGACGGAAATCTCAAGGTACCGTAAGGTGGTAGCCAAGGGACAGGAACAATATCAACTTGCCCTGGTACAAACACCATTTTATGCAGAATCCGGCGGCCAGGTGGGAGATAAAGGATGGTTACTTTCAGGTGGAGATAAGATTGAAGTGGTTGACACAGTCAGGGAAAATGAACTTAATATTTTGATTGTTAAATCATTGCCAGCATCCCCTGAATTGCCCGTTGTTGCCTGTGTTGACAGCAGTATACGGAAAAGCATTGCCAATAACCATTCCGCCACACACCTCATGCATGCCGCTCTCCGTTTGGTGCTTGGAACGCATGTGGAGCAAAAGGGTTCACTGGTCGACGAAAACCGGCTCCGTTTCGACTTCACCCATTTTGCAAAGATGACTCATGAAGAAATAGCAAAAGTTGAATCGATTGTAAATGCCAAAATCCGGGAGAATATCAGCCTGATGGAAGATCGTGCCATGCCTGTGGCAGAAGCAAAAGCCCGAGGCGCTATGGCGCTTTTCGGAGAAAAATATGGCGCTTTGGTGCGGATGATTACCTTCGATCCTGTTTTTTCCGTTGAACTTTGCGGAGGAACACATGTACCTGCAACTGGTCAGATTGGATTGTTTAAAATTGTTTCCGAAGGAGCTATCGCAGCCGGTATCCGCCGCATCGAAGCCATTACAGCCGAAAAAGCCGAGGGTTACTGGAACTCAAGGGAAATGCTCATCCAGGAGATCAGTGAACTGTTAAAGCATCCCAAAGAGTTGTTAAAAGGAGTTCGCAATATACTCGATGAAAATGTTGACCTCAAACGGCAGGTGACAGAACTTGGTAAACTGAAATTGCAGCAACTAAAAGAGGAGTTTGCCGGCCAGGTGCAACATTATAATGGAGTCAACTTCCTTACAGCCAAGGTTGACCTGGATGCTGAAGGTGTGAAAAACCTCGCATATGAACTGAATTCATCCATCCCTGACCTGTTCCTGGTACTGGCAACTGCATCCGAAGGGAAGGCAACCCTTACGGTAATGCTTTCAGATAACCTGATTAAGGCGCGTAATCTCCATGCAGGAAATATTGTGCGTGAACTTGCCAAAGAGATCCAGGGTGGAGGTGGAGGCCAGCCCCATATCGCCACAGCCGGAGGTAAAAAACCAGAAGGAATTCCGGCTGCACTAGAAAAGGCAAGGGGTTTTATTGTTGTCTAATACGCATGACCCGATGTTTGCCATTCAGGTCAGAAACAGATCACCGATCACGAAACAGGCAAAAATGACCGATGCAATTCCGTTCAGGGTTGCAAAAGCAAGGTTTACGCGCGAAATGTCGCTGGGCTTGACAATTATGTGTTCGTAAACCAAAAGACTTGAAAAAATTGCCGCACCGATCCAGTAAAGATAATTGAAATGGCCGGTAATTCCACCAGATACCACCAGCAAAATTGCAACTGAGTGAAAGATGGCCGACAGGATGAGTGCATTTCGTTTGCCTAACAGGACAGGCAGCGATTTAAGATCTTCCGATTTGTCGAAGGTGATATCCTGCAGCGCATAGAGGATGTCGAATCCGGCAACCCAAAAAATCACAATAAAAGAATAGAGAAGGGGAAGGAGGTCGAACCTTGCAGTAACGGCCAGGTATGCGCCGATGGGAGCAAGGCCAAGCCCAAGCCCAAGAAAAAGATGGGAAAGATTGGTAAAACGCTTGGTAAGACTATATCCCAATACTACCAGGAGCGCGATCGGAGAAAGCATGAAACACAGAATGTTCAGAAAAAAGCTGCTGAGCATGAAAAGCAACGCATTGATGATGACGAACACCAGCGCCGATTTGGGCCGGATAATTTCGCGCGGGATTTCACGCAATGCTGTCCGTGGATTTTTTTTATCAAATTCACGATCAACATAGCGGTTGAAACCCATTGCAGCATTGCGTGCGAAAAAGACACACAGCAGTACCAGAATCAATAAGCGGAGATTCAAATTTTCACCATGTGTTTTTACGGCAAGGAAAAAACCAATCATGGCAAAGGGCATTGAAAAGATCGTGTGATTTATTTTGACAAGAGAAAAATAGTTCGCAATTTTTGAAATTTTCACAATCGGCATCCTGCTGAAATTTGATGACAAAGTTAGCAATTTGTAACTATTTCATCATTGGATCGTCCAACTTGTTATTCCGGGGATTTAGGCTAAATTTGTAGTCTTATTTTTAAAACAATGAGCAGGAAGGTTGAAGCTATTGTTGGGTTCCTTAAACATAGGCTGAGAGCACAATCAAAATATCGCATTCACTCTCCGTTTGTTTATGATTTGTACAAAAACGTGTTGCAGAATGGCCACAGCTATCCGCAATACAGGGTGGTAAACAGGTTGCGTAAAGAGCTTGAAAGCGTATCAAGGTTTATCAAGCGAAAAGATATGGGTGCCAGGTGCAAGGAATATCCGGGAGATCAACGGTTTGTGCGGGTTAGAGATATTGCCCGGCGTTCTTCGGTAAGCCAGAAGAAGGGTGAATTGTTGTTCCGGTTTGTGAAAAAGTACAACCCATCATCCATCCTGGAACTGGGAACCTCCTTAGGGATCAGTACTGTTTATTTCGGACTGGCAGCACCCCAGAGTCAAATTATTACAATCGAAGGATGTATCGATTCAGCCATTGTGGCGCATGAAAATTTTGATAAAGCAGGTCTCAAGAACATCCATGTCATTACCGGAACTTTTGAAGAAAAACTTGCTGTTGCTTTAGAAGAAATGCCATCGCCGGATCTTGTGTTTTTTGATGGTAATCATAAATTCAAACCTACCATGGCCTATTTTGAAAAGTGCCTGCAACATATTCATCCGGATACCGTTTTTATTTTCGACGATATTCACTGGTCGGCAGGTATGGAAGAGGCATGGAACCTTATTCGCCGCCATCCTAAGGTTAAAGTTTGTGTAGATCTTTACCTTATGGGCATTGTGTTTTTTAAAGAGGAATTGAGTAAAGAAAATTTTACACTACGTTTTTAATACTATTTGATTCATGGAAAAAGAGGTCATCCGTCTGGAAAATATCGTAAAGAACTACAAGATCGGCACCATTTTAGTGGAGGCATTGCGTGAAGTATCTCTGGTTATACGAAAAAATGAATTTGTGGCACTCATGGGGCCTTCAGGATCAGGGAAATCGACCCTGATGAATATCCTCGGGTGCCTTGATACCCCTTCAAGCGGGAATTACTTTCTGAATGGAGAAGATGTAAGTAAAATGGATGACAATTCACTTGCAGAGATCAGAAACCGTCAGATCGGTTTTGTTTTTCAAACGTTTAACTTGTTGCCACGTTCAACCGCCCTGGAAAATGTTATGCTGCCTTTGATCTATGCCGGTATAGGCAAAGCGCGTCGCATTGAACTGGCTCAGCAAACACTTGAAGAAGTCAAACTTGGCGATCGTATGGCACATAAACCAAACGAGTTGTCGGGAGGTCAGCGTCAGCGTGTTGCCATCGCCCGTGCCCTGGTGAATCATCCTGCCATTATCCTGGCTGATGAACCCACGGGGAACCTTGATTCCAAAACCTCCATCGAAATTCTGGGATTGCTCGAAGAGATTCATAAAATGGGGAATACCGTCATCGTGGTAACCCACGAAGAGGATATTGCCCAGCATGCTCATCGCATCATCCGGCTAATGGACGGTAAAATCAACGTGGATGAGGCCAATAAAAACATTAAAACCATTTCCGATTATCATTTCAACAACGTGGTATAATGCACTGTTTTTTGGTCGCATTATGTGAAAATTTCTTCGTGGATGCAGAAAGAAGGTAATATCAAGAAGCTTTTTAAGGATTTTAACAAGCTTAACATCATGATTATCGGGGATGTGATGGTTGATTCATACCTGTGGGGCAAGGTGGAGCGTATCTCACCCGAAGCGCCGATACCGATTGTTGCGCTGCGAAAACGTGAACATCGCCTGGGTGGCGCCGCCAATGTTGCCAAGAATATCCGATCGATGGGGGCAAACGCTATTCTCTGTTCTGTTATCGGTACCGATGATAAGGGGGATCTGTTCCTTGACCTGCTGAAGAAAGAAAAGATTGACGATGCCGGCATTGTCCGCAGTACACGACGCATCACGACGACAAAATTCAGGATGTTCGGAAACGCATATCAAATGCTTCGGGTTGATGAAGAGATGGATAACGACCTCGTACAGGGCGATTACGTCACCATGATTCGTGTCATCGATCAGATCATGACCAAGGTGAAGATCGATTGCATCATCTTTCAGGACTATGACAAAGGAGTCATTACGGCAAAGCTGGTGTCGGATGTTGTAAAACGCGCTCAGTCTCATGGCATCCCGGTAGCTGTTGACCCGAAGAAAAAGAATTTTCTGGCTTACCGGCATGCAACATTGGTTAAGCCCAACCTCAAGGAGTTGAAGGAGGGGCTGAACCTGACCGCCGATCTCGACGATCCGCAATCGGTGATCAATGCTGCACAACTGTTGCGTGAAAAATTAGATTGCCAGTATGTGCTTGCGACCATGTCGGAAAAAGGTATCATGATGAGCATAAAAGATCATCAGGAGGAGGAGAATATTTTTATCCCGGCGCATATGCGGATGATTTCTGATGTTTCGGGTGCCGG
>CAIYES010000423.1 GCA_903925275.1 uncultured Bacteroidales bacterium | reverse complement strand
TGTCACTTGTCATTTGTTATTCGTCACTCTAAAATCATTTTTTATGTCGTTTAATCTTCGCAACAGGAATTTCTTAAAATTATTGGATTTCACCCCGCAGGAAATCAAATTTTTACTGGATCTATCGATGGATCTGAAAAAGGCAAAATATGCCGGCACTGAACAGCCCCGTCTGAAGGGGAAAAATATTGCCCTGATTTTTGAAAAAGCATCCACCCGTACCCGCTGTGCATTTGAGGTAGCTGCACTTGACCAGGGTGCCCGTGTTACCTATCTTGGACCGGAGGGATCACATATCGGAAAGAAAGAGACAATGAAGGATACCGCCCGGGTTCTGGGCCGGATGTACGATGGTATTGAGTACCGTGGCTTTGGCCAGTCGATCGTTGAAGAACTTGGCAAATATGCCGGTGTTCCCGTTTGGAATGGTTTGACCAACGAATTTCACCCTACGCAAATCCTGGCCGATTTTCTTACCATGATTGAACATTCCGACAATCCGCTGCACCAGGTTGCCTTTACCTATTGTGGTGATGCCCGTAACAATATGGGAAATTCTCTGATGGTTGGTGCTTCAAAGATGGGGATGGATTTTCGCGCCTGTGCCCCGAAGAAATACTGGCCGGATCAGGAACTGGTCGAGAAATGCCGTGAAATTGCCAAACTGACCGGCGCAAAGATTACCCTTACCGAAAGTGTTGAAGAGGGAGTGAAGGGTGTTGACTTCATTTATACCGATGTATGGTTATCGATGGGCGAATCGAAGGACCTCTGGGATGAGCGCATTAATGAGATGTTACCATACCAGGTGAATGCAAAAATGATGGCGAAAACCGGGAACCCAAAAACGAAATTCATGCATTGCCTGCCTGCCTTCCACAATAAAGATACAGAAGTGGGACTTGATATCTTTAAAAAATACGGACTGGATGGCCTTGAAGTAACTGAAGATGTTTTCGAGTCGCCGGCATCTATCGTATTTGATGAAGCAGAAAATCGCCTCCATACTATTAAAGCTGTGATGGTAGCCACCTTAGGCGCTTAATGGTGGATCACCCTGCCGTTTTCACACAAGAGCGTAAGGGCCGGGTATTTGTCGAAAAATGTATAATTATGGGTTGCCATTACTACGGCCCGACCTGTTTTTGAGATATCCATCAACAGGCTTATGATTCCTTCTGAACTTTCGGGGTCGAGGTTGCCTGTCGGTTCATCGGCAAGGATCACCTCGGGGTCGTTAACCAAAGCACGGGCTATTGCGATGCGTTGCTGCTCTCCACCTGAGAGTTGGTGAGGCATTTTAGCCCCTTTGTTCCCAAGATTCACCTTGGCCAGCACCTCCAGCAGCCGTTTCTGCATCTCCCGTTTATCTTTCCAGCCGGTCGAACGCATCACAAAGAAGAGGTTCTCATTTACCGAGCGATCCATGAGCAGCTGGAAGTCCTGAAATACGATACCGAGCTTCCGACGTAAAAAAGGAACCTCCTTCCTGCGCAGTTTCCGCAAGTCGAAGCCGGCAACCATCGCAGAACCGCTCCTGACAGGTAATTCGGCATAGATGGTTTTGAGAAGGCTGCTTTTTCCACTTCCGGTTTTACCGATGAGATAATGAAATTCACCTTTGCTGATGGTCAGTGATACATTGGCAAGGATGAGGGTTTCATTCTGGTAAACAGCTATTTTTTCAAGTTCTATAATGTGTTCTAAGGTCATAACATGTGATTCGGTTTGAGCAAAAGTAACGAATTGTGAGGATTCGATGCATTAAAGTTCCAGTTTTTGAATTTGACCATATTCACAACTGCCTGCAATTTTGAGGATATCATCCATCTTGTGCAAGAGGTTGCAGCGTGTCAGCGATGATTTGGGATTGGTAATTTTGAAATAAGCGATGAGGGCAAAGCTGTCGTCGCGGATTTGGATGTAATCCGGAACTTTGTCTGAGCCTTTGACTTTTAGGAGGTACACTTAAATTTAATTTATCAATGCATACAATGCATACAATGTAGACAATGCAAACAATGCAAACAATGCAGGGAATGAAAACAATGAAAACAATGAAAACAATAAAAACAATAAAAACAATAAAAACAATAAAAAAAGCAAATATTGTAAATAGGAAATCCTTTATTCCTACAAAATTTTAATCATTTTTCTGCATTTTCTGCATTACCTGCATTGCCTGCATTGCTTGCATTCCCTGCATTGCTTGCATTGCTTGCATTTATTTTAAAGATCTTTTCTCCGGCACATTGACCCCGTCAATCCTACGGTAGCCGGGGTTGTTTTTCAGCGATAGAAAATCGATCGCAAGATCGTCGATATAATATTCATACAATAATGAAGGGTTGAAAAAGTAAACCTTCACCATGCTTTTTCGAGGCAGGTTACGGGGTACATAAAAAGCAACCTCCACAGGTGTCCATTTGTCAACAGAAATAAATTTATCAAGCATGAACTGGTTGTAGCTCAGACTTTTTCGGTCTAATTGAAAATCGACCACCAACGTGATCCCTGAAACCTCCCTGGGGGAAAACACCCAGCTACGAATGCAAATGACACGGTTATTGGTTGTGAAGAGGGAGTCTAATTGGGTTTCCAACCCCACACTGTATGGGATTTTCTGATTCACCTCCGACGACCATTGTCCATTGTGAAATACCTTATCATTCCTCGTTCCGGGGTTTAACCACATCAGGCCTTTACTCCCCTCCATGTCGTTTTCTAGAATCCTTTTTCCGGCAATGCTTTCAGCAGGGATATAGACCTTTGCTTTACGGGTCAGGCTGAAAAATGAATCCCGGTAAATAGCTCCTGTGATATTAAAAGTTGGAAAGATATGTGCTGAATGTTGATAGAATTGGAGGAAGTTCAATGCAATCAACACGATGAGCCCTGTTGTCAGCAATTGTCTTGAAATGGCTTTTTGAAAATATTGATACAGAAAGAGCAACAGAAGGGCTACAACAACATAGATATCAATGAACACCCGCTGACCGCATTGAGAATTGTAGAACCAAATCCACCAGCATGAAGCAACATATACAAACAACAACATGAAACCTGCCAGCATGTAAAACCTGAACCGGTTCTTGATAAAAAGTGGGGCAAATCCAAAGAGTGAAACGAGTGCCACCGGCGTATACATAAACCATCCGCGATTATAACTGAACAGGATGTTCAGCATAGAGGGGTAGAGAAAATCAAATGTTTCATTTCCATAACTGTAAATAAACGCTTTCCCGGTTTGAAGATACCAAAGTACAATGGGAATTGAAACCAATATGAGCATCTGGATAATTCCGCTTATCAGGGCTTTCCTTTCAGAAACAACCAGACGGAAGGTGTTCTTGAAGGTCGTCATGTTTCCTGCTAAAAACGGAATCAGCAACACTATCAATCCGTTGACAGGGCGGATCAGTATGATCAGGGTAAACAGAAGCAATGACTTTACAAACCATCCGGGCCGGAAATCGTGAAACATGTTAAACGTAAAGTAAGCAAAGCCGGTAATCAAAGCAAAGGAATATACATGGGTCATGGATGGCTCAATAACCGTGAAATAAAGAAGATTTGTGCCAAGAGTGACAGTCGCCGTGATGAAGGCTGCTGTGCGGTCGTTAGAACCGAATTTTTTCAGCAATTTTTGGAGCCACCTGGCGCCAAGCCACAGGAAGAACAGGGCCGACAAAGCAATGGAATATTGATATGGAAAGGAGTATCCGTCCATTGGAAAGACTTCAAGCCAGGCGAAGAGATGTGCGAGAAGGAAGAAGGGTAGCCAAATTATGGCCATTCCTGGAAAATATTTATCTGCTTTTCTTGTGCCGTGATTGGTCCTGAAGTCTTTGAAAGCGGCCGGATTACCAGGATAATATTGTGCTTCAATCTTTTCGGTAAAATCAAATTGCAGATCGTGATAGATGAAAATGGCGGGCAGATAGGCATAATAGCCTTTTCCGTCACGGTTGATCATCCTGTCCAGCGCTGAATCCTGCGATTTGAATCCCAGAAAGGCAAGGAGACAGATGAACAGGACAATTTCGGGGGTGTATTTGTAAAGGTACTTCATCTGCATAGGCTATTTTAGATTTCGCTGGCGAAGCGTTTCGAAAAGGATAACGCCGGTAGCCACGGAAACATTGAGTGATTCGATTTCACCCAAAAGCGGTATCCGTAGAACTTCATCGGTCAGTTTAAGGTACTCCTCCGAAATGCCTTCACCTTCCGAACCCATGATGAGCGCCATCGGTCTGTTAAAGTCAACTGTCGTATACACTTTCTCCGCCTTTTCGGTGGCAGCCACGATTGAAAGTCCGCTGTTTTTGAGAAACTGTATCGATTCCTTGAGATTTTGGGAACGAACAACAGGCAGTTTGTACAATGCACCCGACGATGTTTTAATGGCATCGGAATTGATCTGTGCAGATCCCCGGGCCGGGATGATCAGCCCGTCAACACCGGCACACTCAGCAGTACGGGCAATGGATCCCACATTACGCACATCCGTCACCCGGTCGAGGATCAGGAACAGCGGCAGGCGACCCTGCTCGAACACTAAGGGTACGAGATCTTCGATTTGCTGGTAGGTGATTTCCGACACATACGAGATAACTCCCTGATGGTTTTGTCGTGACAGGCGGTTGAGTTTTTCAATCGGAACAAACTGGAAAGGGATTTCCAGTTCTTTAATCAGGTTGAACAGTTCGCGGAACCCGTCGCCTTTCAGACCATTCTGAAGAAATATTTTTTCAAGTTCTTTCCCCGACTTTATGGCCTCAATCGTCGGCCGGATTCCGTAAATATATATCTCTTTTTTCATAACCACCCCTTCATTTTTACTGTTTACTGTTACCTTTAAACCAAATGTAAAATGGTAAAATTTAAAACCAAAATTAGTTTTCCTCTTCTGCTTTGTCCAGCAATGACCTCGGTATTTCTTTGCCTGCTTTTGCTCCAAGCGATTTTATATTTTCAACCCGCCTGATAAGGTTGCCTTTGCCGGTAGAGAGTTTATTCATCGAGGATTCGTAAGCTTTGCGTGCATTGTCGATCTTGTTGCCGATATCCTGAAGGTCTTCAAGAAATCCGGTAAATTTATCATACAGTTCGCCACTCTGGCGGGCAATCTCCATGGCATTTTTATTTTGATATTCGACACGCCACAAATTGGCGATCATGCGCAGGGCAGCGATCAGGTTGGTCGGACTAATCAGCAGGATACGCTTTTCATAAGCATAATTCCAGAGGTTAGGGTCGTATTGCATGGCGAGCATGTAAGCCGGCTCGATGGGCATGAAGAGCATGACGAAATCGAGACTCTTCAATGCGTAGATATCCTGGTAGTTTTTACTGCTCAGGTCGGCAATGTGGTTTCGCACCGACAGTAAATGATCGCGTGCAGCAAGATCCTGTTCTTCCTTCGTTTCAGCAGAAGCATAGCGCTCGTAGGCCAGCAGTGAAACCTTTGAATCAATAACCACATTCCGTTCGCCGGGATAGGCTACGATCACATCGGGCTGAAGCCGTTTGCCATGTTCGTTTGTATACGATTGCTGCACGAAAAATTCACGGTCAAGTGTCAATCCCGACTTTTCTAGAATACTTTCGAGGATGATCTCCCCCCAGTTACCGCGGGTTTTGGCTTGACCTTTCAGCGCATTGGTGAGGTTGCTTGCCTCTTTGCTGATCTGTTGGTTCAGTTCGGCCAGGTTTTTGATCTCCCGTTCAAGTGAAAAGCGCTGTTTTGATTCTTTGTCGTATGTTTCCTCTACCTTTTTTTCAAAGTCGCGGATCTTATCACCCAATGGCTTCAGGATCTCATCGAGTTTTATTTTATTCTGTTCAGTGAATTTAAGGGTTTTCTCCTCAAGGATCTCGTTCGCCAGGTTTTTAAATTCAATCCGGAATTTATCCTGTAGTTTTTCGACGTCGGCTTGCTGTTCATCCAGTTTCTTCCGGAGATTGGCGTACTCAGAATTCCGGGTCGAAAGTTCTTTGCTCAGCACAAGGATTGAAGCATCTTTTTCAGCCACCTGCACCGTGGTTGTGCCGAGTAGTGATTGCAACATCCTGGCCCTTTCGTCAAGGGTACTGTTTTCCTTGATGAGTAAATCCAACTGCACTTTCATCTGATCCAGCTCGGCAGCAGGATATTTATTCCCTGATTTGCCCAGCCTGAACCAAAGCAGGATAACACCCGCAATGAAAAACAATCCGTAAACAAGGATGAAAATTTTCTCCATGAATAATAATATGATTAAAAAACAAAAATAGCGTTATTCACTCAAAACTCAAGGTTTTTTCGACGCTGTAAACCTGATTTCGGCTACTACAGGAAAATGGTCAGAAGCGTACCGGCCATCACGTGATTCACGTATAACATAGTATTTCCCCGCAATGGCTCCATATCCCGTAAAGATGAAATCGATGCGCTCTGTGGCAGGTTTCGTTGCATCAAAACCGTTAAAAGTACCATCGGGCCCCATCGACATGCTTTTATCAGAACTTTTTGAATCTTGAAATTGCCGGGTGATAATTTTAACAGGCTCACTTTCCGGACCGGAATTAAAATCGCCTGTTAAGATTACCGGGTAACCATTTTTGTTCAGGGTTTTAATATGCTCCAGGATCAATGTTGCACTGTTTTTCCGCGCTTCAACTCCGATATGGTCGAAGTGGGTGTTGAAAACCCAGAATTTACGGCCGGTAGAGATCTCCTGAAAGAGACCGTACGTACAAACGCGTCTGCATGCGGCATCCCAGCCCAGGGAGGGCTTCCCCGGCGTAGCGGAAAGCCAGAAGGTGGATTGCTTCAATACATTGAATTTATGGGTGTTGTAGAAGATTGCACTGAACTCTCCCTGCCTGATTCCATCTTCACGGCCAACCCCAAGGTGCCTGAACCCGGCAAATGCACTGTCGATGAAATCAACCTGCTGTGGCAATCCTTCCTGGATGCAGAAAATATCGGCAGCACACAATTTGATCTGGTCACACAACCATGTTTTCCGGAATGGCCAGCTGTTTATCCCGTCGTCGGAAGTTTCGAGCCTGATATTATAGGTGACAATTGTAAAAGATTGACCGCTGACATCCAGAAACGGAAGCATGGTCATTAAAAGGAAAAAAATACGTTTCAGGAACATTTTTATGTTTTTTTTTTCAAAATTAATCTTTTCATTTCAATTGGAATTATCTTTACATGTCATTATGGAAAACTGCCTGCACATTTTTCCTATAAATAAAACAGGATAAATTAGTACATTCTAAATGAGTAACAGAGTTGCCACGGAAGTGGCTAAATATCAATAACCGTGGGTGAAACCCTCGGTTAAGAAAGGTGAAAAACCACAGCCCCGAAGGGGTTGAATAATTCGATAAAAATGATGAGATTTAACCCCTTCGGGGCTGATTTGGTGTTCGTTAT
>CAIYES010000422.1 GCA_903925275.1 uncultured Bacteroidales bacterium | reverse complement strand
CCAATTTCAACCCGCTGCCGATGCGCAATGATGCCGGGATGTTGTGGGAAAACTTTATGTTTATGGAGCGTTTAAAAATAAGATCGTATCAAAAACTGAATGCGAACATTTTTTTCTGGCGCACCTATGATCAGCAGGAGATTGACCTGATCGAGGAGCGCGACGGGAAATTATTCGGCTACGAGTTCAAGTGGGGAACGAAAACCATCAAACCTCCCAAGCGCTGGTGTGAAGATTATCCCGGATCAGGATTTGAGGTAGTTACCCCTGAAAATTATCTTAACTTTATCACATAAGAGAAGAGCCCTGTTATGATATAGTTTCAGTGAGAATAAACTTCATTATCGGCATTATCATTTTATTTCCATTCCTTGGATTTTCCCAGGGAGAATGGAATAACTGGTACTTCGGGGTTCATGAAGGAATGAATTTTAAATCGGGCAGCCCGGTAGCATTGCCTGCGAGTGCATTCACACAAAGCGCCGGGCTCACAACTATATCTGTATCTGATTCAGCAGGCACGTTTCTGTTTTATTCAAACGGGGGCAAGGTCCCTGGCCGGGGGCCTATTGTTATCGAATCAGAGTTGTTGTTGGACCAGAGGGGCAAGGAAATAATGCCACTGGTTTTAATCCCACTAAAATAAATTTGCCTTCGCAGAAAAACAAGTAACTTTGTGGCTCAAAACGAGCCAAATGGAAGCAACAAGGACGTTAAAACTACAGCAAACAACGTGGTTCCGGATGAGACTGGACTGGATGAGAGACAACCATCCGGAGTACTTGATGGACCTATACCGGGAGGGGAATCTCCAAAAGACGATAATGGACGACGTAAACCAGGCGAACGACCATTACGTGATGTTACTGAAAAAGGGAGTAAGCCAGGAACAGGTAGCGGAGATAAGAACGTCCCTGCTGGCCCCTGCAGAAGGCCTGGGAATGAGAAAAGTACCGCAGTTACCAAACAGAGTTTGGGAGACAATAGTGCGGAGGGTGACAAGCTAAACAAAGAGAATGTCAGAAATGATACAATTTTCTGTTGATCGGGTTGAGGCTCATGCAACCATGAAACGCATGAAGGCGGCATTAAGCCTGCATAAGGTGAACATTAACAAAGCTTATTGCGAATTAAAAGTAACTAAAACGAAGTTGACACTTGTGGCTCCTTGTTCACTATTGTCGATCCCATGTTCAGCAACCGGGTCGGCAACCGTTACATTGCCGTTTAAGGAGTTTTATAACCTGATAAAATTAGAAAATAAGGCAACTATTGAAATAAATTTACTTCCGGCATCCGTCATGATTGGCAATTTTGAATTTCGAGCTCAACCTGTATTTTTTCCAGGGGATGAAATTTTACGCATCATTCGTTTACCAGCAAAGTACAATTTAAAAGATCTGGTTACAATTTTAAGGGGCGGTTACAATCAGGAAGAACTAGAAATCAACAATATTCCCAAAAAAATTGCAGAGGCAGATAGATTGGGATGCTCTCGTTTTTTCGGGGAGCTTTGGTGCGGAGAAATATCTGGTAAGTGGCCATAAAAAAAATGTGACGGTTTTGTGACGCAAATGTACACATTTTGCCCGAAAACCGGGTAAATG
>CAIYES010000421.1 GCA_903925275.1 uncultured Bacteroidales bacterium | reverse complement strand
TTTAATATATTCTTTTAAACCCATCGTAGCAGTTTGGGCCTCTCCATGGTCGTAACAATTGTAAGCATAAACGTCAAAAAAACTCTCATCCAGATAATCGCTGATCATGGCATTTGCTGATAGCGTTACCGGGATACCCGGATGTTCTTTATGGATAATGCCGATCATGGTTTTCATCAGGTCTACAAACGCCTTTCCTGTAACCTGATGTATATGATCTGTCTGAGGTTCATTGATAATCAGGTATGTAATGATGCAATCATATTTCTTTGCATATGCCGTGACCTTTTTCACCTTATCAACACATTCTTTCACAAATTCAGGATCACCATAATTTTTTTCAGGATTGACATCTATGCCCATGATCAGTTTCAGTCCCGATTCCTGTACAAGTTTCAACTGAGCTTCCGAAAATTGGCTCCAGGTTCTGATGGCATTGTATCCCCCTTCCCTGATCACTTTCAGATCGAATTTCATTAAATCCAGATCATCATTCCTTTCACCTTCATAGGGATGCTGTCCCGGTCGGGCGCCGATTTCATATCCGATTGCTTTGATAAAAAACTTCTGCCCGTTAAGGTAGTACCAGTTATCTTTTAGTTCAATTTTTGTTTTCGGCTGCGAATACACGGAGAAGACAGTTGTGAAAAGCACTAAAATCATCAGCATTAATATCTTTTTCATGGCTTATGATATTTGTTATAAAAATTTGGATTCCATCAGTTGATCATGTATGCAACATTCCGGCTCATATTTTCGTAAGCATCAGCTGCCGGAACAAAAAGCACTGATTTGTCAACCAAGTACAAATATAATTAATAAACCCTTGCGCAGAATTTCAAGTTCTATCCTTTCCCTTTCTTACATCCGCTGTTTAGGATGAAGAGGCGGTTCATATTATACCACACGCCACCTTTATCAATGGACTATTCAATAAATGACCGCAGCTTTACCAAGTAAACCGGACATGGCTCTATGTTCAGCACCTGGTTTTATTCTTTTTGGTTGCCAGTATTAAAAAGCATTATTTTTGCTATTAGAGTAAGGTTAGGGTGATAATAACAACGACTTGAACTTTTTACTTTCATCTATTAGCAGAGGCAATAAATCATTGCATTGATTTACCTACAAGAAAAATAATTTTTGAGACTGGTTTCTTTATTCGTTGGTATCTTCAAACCGAAAAAGGCGGAAAAATTGAAGCTGCCCTGTGAAAGCCTGATTCATTTGTTTTTATCCATGCGCAATTGAGGCAAGCAATCCCAAAAAAGATTAGAAGAACTTGTTGTACTTTCCGGGTTTATATTAAACTCTTTAATCTAACTGCTTTTTCTTGTAACTAAGTTAAAAATTATTATGAAAAAAAATACACTCATCCTTATTCTGGTTATACTGCCGTTTTTATGTCTCGCACAGACTACAAATTGGGAACACCTACACCAACAAGCAGCACAATACTCAAAAGAAGGAAACTTTAGTGAAGCAATTCGTTATGCTGAACAAGCAAAAGATGTTGCTGAAAAAGAATTTGGCAAAGAAAATGGAAATTATATTGCTTCTTTAAATAGCCTTGCAAAGTTATATTTTACTGTGGGTAAATACCATGAGGCAGAGTCGAATTCAATAGAATTATTAGGATATTATAAAAAAACAAAGGGCATAAACGACCCTGCCTATATAATTGTATTAAATAATTTAGCATCACTATATTATACAATTGAAGATTTTCCAAAAGCAAAAACGCTTTTCGCTGAAGTACTATCTATTCGAAAAAAAACGTTAGGGAAAAATCATCCTGATTATGCTCGAACTTTAAATGATCTGGGTTCATTGTATTTTGCATTAGGCAATTATGAACAGGCAGAACCTTTGTTGCGAGAAGCAACGGTTATAAGAAAAACAGCTTTGGGTGAAAATAGCTCAGGGTATGCAAATTCATTGGGGAACCTGGCCGCATTTTATGGAGAAACTGGAGATTATGCAAAAGTTGAGCCTCTATTATTAGAAGTTTTGACCATTTTGAGGAATTTACCAGGGGATAATCAATCTACAATTGCGCACACATTGAAAAATTTGGCAGATTATTATCGCCGTGTTGGTAATTACCAAAAATCGGGTGATCTATATATGAATGCTTTAGATATTTATAAAAATTCTCTGGGAGAAAACAACCCTGAATATGCAACGACATTAAGAGGACTAGGACTTGTATATAAATCTACAGGGAATTACAAAAAAGCAGAATCAATTTATTTGGAAGCAATAGACATTCAAAAGAAAACCAACGGTGAAAATAACACTGATTACGCTATTTCTTTAATCAACCTTGCAACCCTATACATGGCAGAAGGGAATAATGACAAAGCAGAATCACTGATTGTATCTGCAACAAATATTATTAAAAATGTGTTGGGAGAAAACCATCCATCTTATGCAGGCTGTTTAATCAACTTAGCGGCGTTTTATGAAGCCGCTGGCAAATATTCCAAAGCTGAACCACTTTACAATGCAGCATTAGACATATATAAAAATTCTCTTGGTGAAACAAACGAGGATTACACAGATTGTTTAAATGAGCTTGCAATTTTACAAGAGGAATTGGGCAACAATTCGAAAGCATGGCTTCTTTTAAAAATGGCAAATGATAATATCAACAAGCTCATAAAACAAAATTTTAGTTTTATGAGTGAATCTGAAAAAGAAATATTTATCAAAACCGTAGAAAACACTTTCAACGCATATAATTCATTCGTTTTGCGAAATAATATTGGTGATGCAGATTTAGTAACACTTACATACAATAATGAGCTTTTACACAAAGGTATGTTGTTATTGAATAATGTACTACTCAGGCAGAATATTAACAATAGTGATAACAGCAGGTTGATTGATAGTTACAATAGTTTTATTGACATCCGAAAGTCCATTTCAAAACAATTTAGTATCCCAATCGCCAATCGAAAAGTGAATGTTGATAGTCTTAAATTCGAATCCGATAAATTAGAAAAAGCGATCGAGGAAATGGTTAAAGGACTCCCTGGCATTAAAAACATTTCCGGTATGCCGACAATCGAATGTAATGATGTGCAAAGGTCTCTCAAACCTGGAGAAGCAGCTATTGAGTTTGTAAATTTCCAAAATTTTGCTAAAAGAGTAAAAAGGACTGATAGTGTGTTTTATTGTGCATTAATATTACGCAAAAATGACAAGTTTCCCAAAATGATTTATCTTTTCGAAGAAAAGCAACTGCAGCAAATCATTTCAACACAAAACACAAGTACCAATGCAAATTCTATTTTGCAAATTTACGGCAGTAAAAATGGAAATACCTTAAATAAATTATATCGGCTTATATGGGAACCAATTGAAATTCAGTTGAAAGATATCAGCACAATTTACTTGGCACCAAGTGGACTGCTGAATAATGTTTCTTTTGCAGCAATACCAGTTAACGATAGCACTTATTTGATTGATAAATACAAAATTAACATTGTTAGTAGTACTCGGGTACTTACTGAATTAGACAGGCATGAACAAACAAAAATTGAAAACTACAATGCATCCTTATTTGGAGGAATTGAATATGATGTCGATAGCTCTGAAATGATCTCAATCGTCCATAAATACCAAAAACAACAAAATAATTATTTAACAAGCCGGAGTTTAAATATTTTGGAAGTTGGCACAAACATTTCATGGCCATATCTAACAGGAACATTAAACGAAGTAAATGGCATCGAAAAACTACTTAAATCGAAATCAATAAGGATCAACTTGTATTCAGGGAAAAAGGCGACGGAAGAGGCATTCAAGCAATTGGGCAAGGATGGAAAATCTCCTGAAGTAATACATGTTGCAACCCACGGCTTCTTTTTCCCTGAAATCAAAACACAAATTAGTACTACTGGTGATGAAAGTTTAAGGGGATTTAAGCAACAGTTGAATTCAAATTCTGCAGTAGAAAGCAAGCAAGGTGTTTTACCAAATACAGGCAACAATATAAATCCGTTATTACGGTCCGGCCTTTTATTTGCTGGGGCAAACCGAATGTGGAAAAACATTCCTGCAATTTATGGAGTGGAGGATGGAACACTTACTGCTTATGATGTATCTAACATGAATTTATTTAATACCCAGTTAGTTGTATTATCAGCATGTGAAACAGGTTTAGGTGATTTGAAAGGATCTGAGGGAGTTTATGGTTTGCAGCGAGCCTTTAAAATGGCTGGTGTACATTATATTATCATGAGCTTATGGCAAGTTCCTGATAATGAAACCTCAGAGCTGATGAATATATTTTATACAAACTGGCTAAATGGAATTCCTTTGCGAGAAGCTTTCAATAAGGCTCAACAAAACATGAGGAAGAAATATGATCCGTATTACTGGGCTGCTTTTGAATTGATTGAATAATATCTATTTCGAAAATAATTCTTTCTTATATTATCATATTGCCTTCAATATCGATGGGGTTTTTTTGTAATGGTCGAAATTGTAATCCGATTTCCGCAAATATTTGATCATTGTATTTTTTAAACCCTTTTTTCTCATCCGTATTATGCCAGCGTGTTATTTCTTTTCTTCCACATGGTCATGGCCGTTGCGCAAATTTTATCAGTGCCTTTTAACTTTATGGTGTGAATAAACTCATTATAAGATTTATTTGGCGTTGTTAACATGATAATTTCTTGGCCCCCATGAATTTCAGATTGAAATCTCCCGTCAACAAAAGATAAATAGTTATGGTCCACAACATCATCAGGAACTGAATCAAGCAACCAGAGTAAATACTTGACATTATTGGCATGTTGGTAAATATCGATCTCCGATTGTTTGACCATGATCTCATTCACAAACTCCGCAGAATTGATTGTATCAATCACGTTGCCAAGGTCATGTTTCATAGCGTTCACAGGGGAAAAAGACCATTTGACTTTGATATCATCAAAAATGCGAGCAGGTCTCCGTCTGCTGATATCAAAAAACATCCACAGTCCCCTCGACCAGCCGATAATACTGCCTTTTTCATCGCAAATAATATTTTCCCGGAACCCTTTTACGTTAGTGTATCCTGACAACCAGGTTCTGATAACGATTTTTTCTTTGTATCTCGGATATCGTTTCATTTTCATGACACCAGATACCAAAACCCATCCGATATTTTGTTTTAGCAGATCGTACAAACCATAGTTTATTGAATGGCAGTGCTCAGCAGCAGTCTCTTCCAGTAATGCAAGCATGATTGCAGGAGTGGCTTCTCCGAACTTATTCATTTCATAATGCCGGAGTTCAAATTGTATATCAAAAGTGCTTTTCAAAATTGGTACTTTTCTATAGAGTCGTCTGATGATTTGATTTTGTAAGGAAAAGCAGCAGGGTCTTATCTGTTTAGTTCATATTAAGAATGAAATATGCTGCATTAAGCACTGAAGCAAACATTACCCATAATAAGTAAGGAATATTGATAAACGCTGCCAATGGTTTTAATTTATAAAAACGGTAAATCATAACTACGATAGATAACGCTAAAACAATGATCTCGATTAATGCAACACCTATCATTTTGAAATAGAAAAAGAAAAAACTCCATCCAAAATTCAATAGCAGTTGCATGAAAAAAATCAGAATGGCCTGGTTGCGTTCTTTTCCTGACTCAAGCTTCCAGATCAGGAACAACGAAATGCCTAGGATGATGTAAAGGATTGTCCATACCGGCCCAAACACCCAATTGGGCGGATTGAAGGAAGGCTTGTTGAGCAAGGCATACCAACCGGGTATTGCTTTAGCTGTAAATAAACCTGCAATCGATCCGATTCCCAGTGGCAATAGCAGTGAGACTAGTAATTTCCCTATTTGAATTGCTTTCATGTTAAATACGATATGTCTAAACCCCTTTATTCCCTGGTCAATTAAAAGCAAAAGTAACTTGATTGTAACTTATTTCAAAAAAAACAGAGAATTAATCTTCGTATTCCATCCTACAGAAAGATCTTGCCTGGGAGGTATGAATGCTTCTACTGTGTTTTTCAAATAATAAAGTGGTAAATTTGTTGTAAGAATAAATACCAGTAAAAATTACAAATATGAATTGCATTATCATCGATGATGAAAATCACTGCATCCAATCCCTGGTAAAGCTGATTGAAAAACAATTCAGCGAAGTTAAAATTCTTGGGACCTGCCTTGATTCAACGGAAGCATACGACCATATCATGCAGTTAAAGCCGGATTTCATTTTCCTTGATATCGAGATGCCTTTCCTTAATGGGTTTGATTTGCTTTCTAAATTTGAAAAGCTTTTTTTTGAGGTGATTTTTACCACTGCATACGATGCCTATGCCATCAAGGCTATTAAGTTCAGTGCACTGGATTATTTGTTAAAGCCGATTAACCCCGAAGACCTTGGCGCAGCCATTGAAAAGGTTAGAAGCAAACAAAGCTTTATCAGCCAGGAACAACTCCGGCTTGCAACAACAGTGAATAACAGGCATCTGCCCGACACGATTGCCTTGCCAACCATGGACGGATTGACATTTACCCAGGTGAATGATATTATATATTTCGCTGCGGAAAGCAATTACACCAGAATTCATTTGATTGATAAAAGCGATATCCTCCTTTCAAAAACCTTGGGCGATGTAGACGAATTGTTCCGCGACTATCATTTTTTTCGTATTCATAATTCCTTTCTCATCAACCTGAAGCAAGTCAAAAAGTATATCCGGGGCGATGGGGGAGAGGTGATCATGAGCAATGGACAGAACCTTCAGGTCGCCCGCACCCGCAAGATGGATTTTCTGAATGAATTTATGCGGATCTGATCTGCAACCAGCCAATAAAAAATTCCTACCAGTTACAGCATAATTCCTGCCAGCGGATAAGTTCCGCTTGATTTCGCTTTTCCCGCAAACTACATTTGTTTTGAATAAATGCAAAGTGCAAAACTGCAAATTGTCATTTGTCACTTGTCACTTGTCACTCGTAAATCATCCAATCGAAAATAAATCAATCGCCATGAAAAAATCACTTTTACTTTCAATCGCCTTGTTCCTTACAGGACTCTATACATTTGCCCAATGGACTACCCAGAACCCTTTACCTACAAGTAATCCCTTAAATTCGGTTTACTTTCCCGATGCCAATACCGGCTATGCAGTTGGTGATTCGGGAACCATTATAAAAACCACAGATGGTGGAATAAACTGGACTTCTCAAACCAGCGGGACATCCAGTAAGTTAAACTCAGTTTACTTTACCGATGCCAATAATGGCTGTGCTGTTGGTGTAAACGAAAATTTTCGAGGGATCATTGTAAAAACCACTGATGGGGGTATAACCTGGAATACGGTTAATACTGGATACGCTTATTCAATATACTATTCGGTGTGTTTTCCCAATGCAACTGCAGGCTATGTAGTTGGCAACGATAATGTTATTTTAAAAACAGTCGACGGAGGGTCCAGCTGGTCTGCTATATCAACAAGCCTCATCGTGGATTTTTTATTTTCGGTTTACTTCTCTGATGCCGATACCGGGTATGCAGTGGGTGGCGAGTATATTGGGAATGTTCATGGAGATATCATTAAGACAACCGACGGAGGAGCGACCTGGACTAAGGTATTTGTGGGCGGCGATATTTCATCCTATTATTCCGTTTATTTTACAAATTCCAATACGGGATATGTAGTTGGTAGAAACGGAACCATTTTAAAAACAGTCGATGGAGGTACTACCTGGACTGGCATACCGAACCCGGCATTCACTTTTCTGAAATCAGTTTATTTTGCCGATGCCAATACTGGATTTGTTGTGGGTAGTTATGGAGCAATCTTAAAAACCATCGATGCAGGTGTAACCTGGATTACCCAAGCAAGCGGAACAATTAATAATCTGAATTCCGTTTTCTTTACCGATGTCAATACCGGCTGGACGGTGGGTGATAATGGGACAATCCTGAAAACCACCAATGGCGGAGGACCGGTTGTGGGAATAATTGCACCACCCCGGCAAACCAACAACGCACAGAAAAGCCTGAAAATATATCCAAACCCTACCACAGAGAAAATTACCATCGATCCGTCTGAACCGGGAAGCAACAAGACCTGGACCCTGTTTATCTATGGAATGACCGGTCAGGAACTGATCAAACAACAGGTACAAGGTTTCATGGTTGAAGTAAATGTCAGTTCACTCCCGGTAGGAATCTATTTCATCAGACTGGTCAATAATGAAAAGAATGAATTTGGAAAATTTTTCAAAGAATAGGCTGATTGCCAGTTACAGTATGCCTGCAATTAATTCAATGAAACCAGCTCACTCCTCTCTTTCAGAAGAGGTGCTGGTAGTGAGGAATTTTGTTTACTTTTATTAGTATGAATCACTCTGTCTTTCCATTTTTATTAATGCTGTTCCTGTTCCTTGCACCTGGACTTGGTGTCAATGCGCAACAAACAGAAGATCAGAAACTTTTGAGTCAAATTTCCAAGGAGCCCAATGATACCAGCAGGATAAAGTTGATGATGCTCTACTTAACCCATTTTGCCCCGATCCCTGAGCATAAGAAGTGGTTCAACAAGATTGATTCACTTTCACACATAAAGAATTATCGACCAGGCCTGGCGTACCATCTTTTATTTGAAGGTCTTCAGCTTTCGGAAAAGGGCAAATTCGACGACGCCATCGCCCATGCTATAAATTGCATTGACTGTCTTGACTCTTTAAGGATTATTCAAGGTTATGCAGACCCACTTTATCAGCTCCGGTTTATTTATAACCAGGCTGGCAGGAATATTGAGATGTTTCAGTATTATTCGGACAAAATCGGATACTATAAACAGCATGGTCCCATTCAAAACACATCGGCCTGTTATCACAGTTTGGGGCTGTATTACAGCTCTCTCGCTGATTATGACAAGGCTATTGGTTACTTTCTTCAAGCACTCGAGGTTTACAGATCTTTTGATCCAATGGGAGCCATGAATGAAACAATGTCCATCGGATTTGCATACCTGGGATGGGGCAATCTTGAGAAAGCCGAATTTTACCTTAAAACAGAACTGTATGCTCAGCTGCAGCATTACCCGATGAACATTGAGTATGATGATATCCTGGGTGACCTTTATGTTTGCAAATTTGAATACAGAAAAGCCTTGCAATGTTATCTGGATCAAAAGAAAAACATATCCATGATGCATCATTTTCACCAGGCTAACAACAAACTCAAGATTGCTTCCGCTTACCTGCACTTAGGGGCCTTTGACAGTGCCAGAATTTATCTCGAATCCGCAGACAGCATGCGACAAAAAGATCAGTCGAATATCTACTTTGCGAATGGGTTGGGAGATATTGACTATGGATATTACGAATATTACAACGCGATGGGACATAAAAAGTCTGCACTCAGGTGTCTTGAATCTGCGTTGCGAAACGCTCGCCTTTCAGAAGATGCCACAGTCATCCTAAAAATCACCAATGAACTTCATTACTTTTTTCTGAAAAACGGAGATTCTCTTCAAGCTCTCCGCTACTTGGTTCAATATAATACTTTACAGGACTCAATCAATAAAATGCATAACCAGACCCGGATTGCAAGTTTTGAAATTGAACAGCAACAGCAAGTGAAAGAGAATGAAATTGAACATTTGCAACTGCAAAAGAAAGAACAACGAAACTACTATTTGTTTGGAGGTGCGTTTTTACTGCTGATCGTTATGGCAGTGATCATCCTCATTCTTTACAGAAGAAAAAGAGACAAAGCACAGCTAACCTCAGATTTCAAAAACCAACTGGCCAGGGCAGAAACCAAAGCCCTGCGTTCCCAGATGAACCCTCATTTCATCTTCAACTCCCTGAACTCGATCAACAATTTTGTGACGGATCAGAAACATGAGATCGCCTCTGATTACCTGCTCAGGTTTTCAAAACTGATACGGTTGATTCTCGATAATTCCCGAAGCGAATCGATCCCCCTCGACAGGGAACTGGAAACATTGCAGTTATATGTAGAGCTTGAAAGCATCCGTTTCGAAAATCACTTTAAATATGAAGTTAACATTGCCGAAAACACAAGTACCGGTTCAATCATGATCCCTCCGATGCTGCTGCAGCCTTTTATTGAAAATGCCATCTGGCACGGCCTGATGCAGAAACGGACCAAAGGCACCATTGCGGTTGACATAAGAATGGAGAATGAGAACTTCCTTCATATTTCAATTACCGATGATGGTATAGGGCGGGAGAAGGCCGCGGAAATGAAAAGCAAATCGGCCACCCACCAATCCCACGGACTGAAAGTGACTTCCGAGCGTATTGACATGATGAACAAACTACATTCAACCGGGGCAAGGGTGCATATTATTGATCTGAAAGATGAGCATGGCAATGCTTTGGGCACCAGGGTGGAATTGATCATTCCGGTTTAAGGAGAAATGTCAAATCTGAAATCTGAAATCTGAATTTCGAAATCTGAAATCTGAAATCTGAAATGCCGAACAACGGAATGCTTATTTCTTTAATTCGGTGAGAATTGTACTACCAGCGATCTTCCCTTTACTGTCGAACGTTTCGGTCTTTATGATGCCGGCTCCCATATTGATATACTCGGTAACACTGGAATTAATTTTCATCATCATCTTTGTTTCCACATCATAGGTGATTTTATAACATTCGAACGTACCTGCCGGAACGGTAACCATTTCGTTACCAACAACTTTACGGTTGATAATCTTAATAACCATATTCATGATGGTAACACCGCCACTACCAGCCGAAATGGTAACATTGGCATCGGGAAGGCTTTGCCCGGCAGCCAGCGTGGCGGGATACATCATGTCAGTACCCTCCACTTTCACTTCCATATTCTTAAATCCTTCCATTGTCTTGGAGTCGACTAAATTCTTCATATCAACGAAGAATTTGCCGGCTTCGCACCGCATTTCATATTCGTTTTTATTAGGATTTTTGTTATTTGCATCGCTTGTCTCACTGCTGACTTTGTAAACCACAGACGTTCCGACCTTTTTCACTTCCAAACAAGTGGTAAGTGTGTTACCTGTAACTTTTCCTTTGGCATCCATGTTCTTGTAACCGAACACCGTTCCTTGCGACATGGCATAATAACCGCAATCCTGTGCCCTGACAATACCCGACAGTGCGAATGCCAGCATAATAACGCATAAAATCTGAGTGTTTTTCATGAAAATTTTATATTAAGGTTTCGGAGAACAAATATAGAATAATTATTGAACTGTGACAATTTGGATAAAACGCGCTCATGGGCCAGTCTGCGCCGAAGCAATCTGACCACCTCACCTTATTGATTGTTAAGAAGATGTTGTGGTCAACTGTAATCGGCACAGCATGGTCAGATACTCCGGTCTTTCCATTACTCACCTATTTTTTATAGCAGTCACCCGACTTCAGGTTGATTATCAGTGAATTGTCGGCGGGTTCCAGGTCGGTCCACAAATTGTACCAATCGGAGCGGATCGGAAAAAAACTTGCGCCTAACTTGTCCATGGTTGCCTGGATCGAGTCATACTCGGAGTTTGATGAGATTTGTTCATCACCGGCCATTTGACCAATCAATGCTGCCCCCATCCTCAGGGCAAGTAGCAATGCGGTAGTATCTGATTTAATGTTATAAGGAGGTTGAGTATAAAAGTAGGCGTTATCTGTAATCACGGTATTCCAGATCCTTTGCATCGCGTAAGTCTGGAGTTTTAGTCCTGCAGGCTTGATATTGGTAATGGGAATGGTTGAAATGATCAGTGCAGAATCTTTAATATAGGTGATCATCCGGTAAGTACATGGATAAGCAATGGTAGAGCTGGTTTCAATGTCGTACAAAAATTTGTTTCCTGATGTCTTTTTTACAATGTCGGTTGAATGACCATGGCCGGTGAACATCAATCTTAATCCTTTGTTCATGAGCGAATCAGATACCGTTAATGAGCGTTGCACAACATTATCAGGGTATAATAAATCCTGGTCAGGATAGTGATTAAGCAGCGCGTGATGCATCATGCCGAACACTGTTTTCCCTTTGGCTCGTGCTTCAGCCAGGCATGCCAGCGCCCATGTCATCGTTGCCTGCCGGATGGATCCACCCGAATATGCCGAATCCTTATGATCTTTGTTGTAGATACAGGCGTCTATCGAAAGCAGCCAGAGACCCGGCAGCGGTTCCGAGAGATAGCTGAGCGAAGTGTGGTCAATAGAGAGCGCATCACTGTAACCGAAGTTCGTATAATTGGATAAAAACCAGTTCGGATCTATATGTGGCACATGAACGGTGTCCTTCCCGAGAAAACTGCTTGCCATCGTGAAGTTAATATCGTGGTTGCCATTGATCACCCTGACCTTGATGCCTGCAGCGGTCAATTCTGTAAGAAACCCTTTAACCGATTCGTGACTGACCATTTCACCGTCGAACGACAAGTCTCCAGGTATCAGGACAAGGTCGGGCTTTGG
>CAIYES010000420.1 GCA_903925275.1 uncultured Bacteroidales bacterium | reverse complement strand
TCCAACGATTTCAACTGTTCCATG
Source organism: uncultured Bacteroidales bacterium (assembly GCA_903925275.1). Taxonomy (GTDB): domain Bacteria; phylum Bacteroidota; class Bacteroidia; order Bacteroidales; family FEN-979; genus CAIVAT01. Next base: position 14,216 of record CAIYES010000420.1, on the reverse strand, counting down.
CGGCTGAATGACTCAGACGGGAATGTTTTCACCACAAGCTTCACACCTGGAGTTAAGAAGGTGATTGATTTTCTCAAGTCCTCATTCGATGCTAGCATTTCGGAAGCTGAAGACAAGATCAATTTCTGATGATTCGGGAGTTCCACCCTGAGGGGCGGAACTCCCGTTTTTTATGGTCGTAAAGGCAGATACTCTGTCTTGGGGCTGACCAGGCGAGAAATTTCTTAGTAACCAAGTCAGTAACGAAGTCGGTAACGAAGTCAGTAACGAAGTCAGTAACGAAGTCAGTAACGAAGTCAGTAACGAAGTCCATTGAGTTGATTGATTTTCTTACAGAAGCGAGATCGAGAAGTGAAATTCTAAACTTTCTTGAAATAGGGAACCAAACCAAAAATTTTACAACCAATATCAGGCCTATGCTTGAAAATGGCATTATTGAATTGACAATTCCCGATGAGCCACAACGCCGCTTTCAACTTTACCGCCTGACCGAAAAAGGGAAGAAACTGCCAGATAGATAACCCCTGCTGCAATGTGCGCAGAAAATATTCTCGGCGACGTGTGCCTGGTAGTCCCGGTAATCTTCCTGCAAAATGGCCTTACGTCACTTTCTGATAATGCTGGATTCGGGGTTTAATCATCGGAATATGTTAATTAATGATTTGAGAAAATATTGATTAGCTTCTGCATTTACTCAGGTTATGGAGATTATGCACTTTCAAATCCTTTGTTATGGAAATGTAAAAACATACATGCCATGAATTCAAATATTAGTTTTACTTTTATTGGTTGAACCTGCAAGGTCACATTTTTACTCATAAAGAAGCTACAGTTTTTTAAAACAAGTGTATTCCCTCCTATGACGAATCAGAATCCTGAACAGATAGCCCGCGACCATATTGACAGGCAACTCAATGCCTGCGGATGGATTATCCAGGGAATTAAACAGGTAAATCTTCATGCAGGACCAGGCATTGCAGTTAAAGAGTATTTAACAGATATTGGCCCTGCAGATTATGTTTTGTTTGTGGATGGCAAACCTTGCGGTGTAATTGAAGCAAAACGAAAAGAAGATGCACATAAATTAAATATGCATGAGGATCAGACAGAAGGTTATGCATTTGCCAAACTCAAACATCTGAAAAATGAGCCCTTGCCTTTCGTCTATATCAGCACTGGTGAAGTAACAAGGATTATCGACTTTACGGATCCCAAACCAAGAACAAGGGAGATTTTCAGTTTTCACCGGCCTGAAACGTTGAGAGACTGGTTAAAAAAAGACAAATCCCTCAGAAAAAGATTGTTCGATTTACCTGCCCTGCAAATCCAGGGATTAAGAGAATGCCAGGTCAATGCAATCAATAAGTTGGAAACTTCATTTAAGGAAAACCGGCCGAGAGCATTGATCCAGATGGCTACCGGGTCGGGAAAAACATTTGCCGCCATTACCTTTATCTATCGTTTGCTGAAATTTGCCAAAGCAAAACGAATTCTATTTCTGGTTGACACAAAAAACCTTGGTGAACAAGCCGAACAGGAATTCATGGCATTCCTGCCGAATGATGACAATCGAAAATTCACCGAACTTTACAGCGTTCAACGGCTCAAATCAAGCTATATCGCCACCGATAGTCAGGTTTGCATCAGCACCATTCAGCGTTTATATGCTATTTTGAAAGGAACAGAATTAGACGAGAAAGCCGAAGAAGAAAATCCAAACGAACGAAAATATCAACCCAAGGAAATTCCACCGGTTGAATACGACCCAAAGATGCCGGTTGAGTTTTTTGATTTTTTTGTGATCGACGAGTGCCATCGAAGCATCTACAATTTGTGGAAGCAAGTGTTGGAATATTACGATGCATTTGAAATCGGGTTAACTGCCACGCCCGACAAACGGACCTTTAGCTACTTCAATCAAAACCTGGTTAGTGAATATTCTCACGAAATGGCAGTTGCTGATGGGGTCAATGTGGGGTGCGATGTCTTTACCATCGATACCAGGATAACCCAGCAGGGTGCAACCCTCTGGAAAGGCGAATACATTGAGCACCGGGAACGCCTGAGCCGGAAGAAACGTATGGAGTTACAGGATGAAGATGAAAATTACACCTCACTGCAACTGGATAAGGATGTTGTCAATCCCAACCAAATAAGAACCATCATCAAATCCTTCAAGGAAAACCTGCCGACCATTTTCAAGGAACGCTTTGATAAAGATGGAAATTTTGAAGTTCCGAAAACCTTGATATTTGCCAAGACCGACAGCCATGCCGACGATATTATCCAGATTGTGCGCGAAGAATTTGCCGAAGAAAACCGATTCTGCAAAAAGATAACATACACTTCAGAGAAAGACCGGAAGGATGCCGATGACAACATTATAGAAAAGGGCGAAGACCCCAAAAGCACCCTGGCACAGTTTCGCAACAATTATCATCCGCGTATTGCGGTAACGGTTGATATGATTGCCACAGGAACTGATGTGAAACCGCTGGAGATTCTGCTTTTTATGCGGGATGTGAAAAGTAAAAACTATTTTGAACAGATGAAAGGCCGCGGTACCCGAACTATTGTGCTCGATGATTTAAGGAAAGTTACGCCCACTGCACAATTCACCAAAGACCATTTTGTGATTGTTGATGCCATCGGTGTAACTAAAAGTTTGAAAACCGACAGCCGCCCCCTGGAGAAAAAGCCCGGAGTGCCATTGAAAGATTTATTGCAAGCAATAGCGGTTGGTGCCAGAGATGAGGAATTATTCACTTCATTGGCCAACCGGTTAACCCGTCTGGACAAGCAAATTACCGAAAAAGAGAAAAAGCATTTTGCCGAAAAGACTGGTGGTAAAAGCGTTTCACAGGTAGTAAAAGACCTGTTGAATGCTTTTAATCCTGATATCCTGGAAGAAATTGAAACCAAGGTAAAGAATGAAAATATTGGCGCCGCACCCGTAATTATTGAAGCATCCATCAAAACAGAAACCGAAAAATTTCAGGACCAGGCGGCAAAGGTATTTACCGGCGAACTGAACGAATACATCGAGAATGTTCGTAAGGCACACGAACAACGAATTGACTTAAGCAATCCCGATGAAGTCACCAAAGCGGGCTGGGATAAAGACAACAAAGAAAAGGCAAATGAACTTGTAAAAGATTTTGCAGGATGGATGCAACATCACAAAGATGAATTGACTGCCTTGCAGATCTTTTACAACCAGCCCTTCCGCAGGCGGGAACTTACCTATGCCATGATCAAAGAGGTGCTCGAAAAGTTGCAAAGCGACAAGCCCAACCTTGCCCCTATGAATGTTTGGCGAGCGTATGAAACCCTGGAACAATGCAATGGCTCACCGCGAAATGAACTAACCGCCATTGTTTCACTCATTCGTAAAGTAAGTGGTATAGATTCTACCCTTACAGGGTATGACAAAACAGTAGATAAAAACTTCCAGGAATGGGTATTTAAAAAACAGGCCGGCACCACCAAGTTCAACGAAGAGCAGATGCAATGGCTGCGGATGATCAAGGAATATGTGATCAGTAGTTTTCATATTGAGAAAGATGATTTTGACCTGAACCCGTTCAATGCACAGGGGGGATTGGGGAAGATGTGGCAGCTATTCGGGGTACAGACGGAAGAAATTATTAGCGAATTAAATGAAGCGTTGGCGGCATAATGGTTAAACAAAATAAAATACCAAAGCATTGGCAGGTAAGAAAGTTGGGCGATGTTTGTAAATTGAAAAACGGTTTCGCATTCAAAAGTGACACGTATTTAAATGAAGGAATTCCTGTAATAAGAATTTCCGATATAAATTGTGGAATTGTTTTAAGTAAAAAAGCGGTCCGAGTATTACCAAAAAACGAATATGAGGATTATGTAGTTGTGAGGAACGATATTCTGCTTGCAATGTCAGGTGCAACAACTGGGAAATTTGGAATTTTTAAAAGCAATGAAAAAGCATATCAAAATCAACGAGTAGGAAAATTCAAAATTTTGAATGACAGAATTTTGAACAACCAATTCCTTTTCCATCAAATCAATGCATTAAAGCGACAAATTGAGAAAGATGCTTATGGCGGAGCTCAACCAAATATCTCTTCCGCCAAAATCGAGCAAATGTTAATTGTCCTGCCTCCCCTCCCCGAACAACTCGCCATCGTCGCCAAAATCGAAGAACTCCTCAGCGATCTGGAAAACGGGAAACAGCAATTGCTTACAGCAAAGCAGCAATTGAAGGTTTACAGGCAAAGTTTGCTGAAATGGGCGTTTGAAGGGAGACTTACATGTGCGTGTTTGAATGTAGGTGACTTGCCTAAGAGTTGGAAAATTATTAAATTACAGGATCTAGTTGAAAAAATATCCGATGGGCCTTTTGGTTCAAATCTAAAAAGCGTTGATTATGTGAATGAAGGAGTTAGGGTTATTCGTTTGGAAAATATTGGTGAGATGGAGTTCAGAAATCAATTTAACACTTTTGTTTCACAAGAAAAATATGAAACAATAAAGAACCATACTGTTAATAAGGGTGACATTATCTTTTCGTCCTTCGTCGCTGAAAGTATTCGTTCAGTAATTTTACCCGAATACATTGAGAAAGCAATCAATAAAGCTGATTGTTTTCTGGTCCGAGTTTCAGATTCAAAAATCAATAAAAAATATTTGTCTTTTTACTTTTCGACAAAGTCAATGCAAAATCAGCTTGTTAATAAAATTCATGGCGCAACGCGGCCCAGAATAAATACAACACAGTTGAAAGAATCCCTAATCCCAGTTCCGCCAATGGAAGAACAATATCAAATTGTTCAAGAATTAGAAAGCAAACTCACTGTTTGCGACAAGATAGAGGAAACCATTAACCAGAGTTTGCAGCAGGCGGAAACATTGAGGCAAAGTATTTTGAAGAGAGCGTTTGAGGGAAAATTAGTGAAAGTGACAGAATCATAAATTTTCGACAAAATGAAAGGAATACTACATTTGTAATATCATACAAGATCAACATGGAACATTTAAAAATAAAATCGCTGGGTCCCATCAACGAGGCAGACATTCACTTCGGAGACCTCACCTTGTTCGTAGGACCGCAGGCCAGCGGTAAGAGTATCCTGCTGCAAATGATTAAACTGGTGATGGACAGGTATAACATTCCGGCGGTTCTTAAGCAGAACAATTATGAGTGGGGTAAAAAGAATGAAAATTTCCTGGACCTTTTTTTCGGGGAAAGTATGTCGGGAATATGGACCCCCGAGACAAAAGTTGTCATTGATGCAAAAACTTACGGGTTGGCCTCGTTTCTCTCAAAGCAGGGGGTGAGGGAAGTTTCAAAAACAGAAAAGCTGTTTTATATTCCTGCCCAGCGGGTAGTTACCATGAGCCAGGGCTGGCCACGGGCCTTCGGGACGTTCGATATCGGCGATCCCTTTGTGCTGAAACAATTCAGCGAGTCGATACGGATGATGTTGGAAAAGGAAACTTTAAACGGCGACAGCGACCACAGCGCCGTGTTTCCTAAACCGAACCGCATTAAAGAACCTTTGCGGAAGATACTGGACGAAAGCATATTTCACGGGGCAAAGGTAGAATCGGACAATACCAGCCTGAAACGCAGGTTCCTCCTGGAAATCGGGAAAAGCAAACTTCCGTTTATGACCTGGAGTGCAGGACAGAAGGAGTTTATGCCACTGCTGCTTTCGCTCTATTACCTGATGCCGGCGTCGAAAGTTAAATTGAAAAATGATATCAAGACAGTTATCATAGAAGAGCCGGAAATGGGGCTGCATCCCAAGGCTATTCAGGCATTGATGGTTGTTTTCCTTGAATTGATTGCCAGGGGGTATAAACTGATTATCTCCACCCACTCTCCTGTTTTGCTTGAACTGCTCTGGGCGCTGAATTATATTAAAAAATATCATGGCACCCCTGTCGACCTGTTTGATCTGTTTTCACTTGATAAAAATACTTCAATGGCGGCAACCTTTAAAACTGTGATCAATGAGAAAACATTTGCAACCTACTTTTTTGAACAAAACTCCGAGGGAGTTACCATCAGAAACATTTCATCCCTCGATGCAGGCAGTGATGAAAAGGCTGTCGCCAATTGGGGCGGATTGACCGACTTCGCATCTAAAGCTGGTGATATTGTTTCAAAACTTGTTGCAAATGAAGATGAAGGCACAAAAAAATAAAGTCAATAAAACTTTTAAGGAAGCGGTTGAAGCAACTTTGGAAGTTCATAATTGTTTCATTGATGGAAAGCAGGCCATTAAGCGTGAAGACAGGGATAAAGTCGAGTTGACGGATCCGAGAAAATGCGGAGGCAGCCTGTTTATTGACAAATGCCTTTTTGATCAGGGTCTGTACCCTCAAGCCAGTCGCTGGGATTATGCAATTGATTATAACGGTGAAGCCTACTTCTTTGAAGTGCACCCGGCCATAACAGGTCAGGTTGTAACAGTTATAAGTAAACTTCACTGGCTAAGAAATTGGCTTATCCAAAAGGCGCCGGAAATTAATAAAATGAAAGCAGCGTATGCCTTTTATTGGGTGCAAACGAACGGATGTCATATTCTCCCAAATTCTTCACAGGCAAGAGCCTTGCGTGAAAGTGGGCTTAAACCCATCTCAAAACTGGTACTGAAATAAACATGTCAAATAACACTTCAAGCATTGTCTCCAAAGTCTGGTCCTTCTGCAATCCCCTCCGCGATGTGGGCGTTGGCTATGGCGATTACCTCGAACAACTCACCTACCTGCTGTTCCTTAAAATGGCTGATGAATACGGCAAACCTCCTCACAACCGAAAACTGAATATTCCGAAGGAATACAACTGGGAAAGCCTAACGGCCAAAAAAGGGGCAGAATTGGAATTGCACTATGCGACGCTGCTCAGGGAACTAAGCACACAGAAAGGGATACTGGGACAGATCTTTACCAAGAGCCAGAACAAAATTCAGGATCCTGCCATGCTGGCCAAGATCATCGACATGATCGACAGCGAGCAATGGCTTGTGATGGGGGCCGATGTAAAAGGCGACATTTATGAAAAGTTGCTGGAACAGAACGCGCAGGATGTAAAAAGCGGAGCCGGCCAGTACTTTACCCCCCGCCCGCTTATCAGGGCCATGGTGGAGTGTGTTCAACCACAACCGATGAAAACCATTGCCGACCCCGCGTGCGGCACAGGCGGGTTTTTCCTGGCGGCATATGACTACCTTGTATCGAATAACAAATTGGATAAAGAACAAAACAAGTTCATTAAGCTGCAAACCTTTTTCGGAAATGAAATTGTGGCAGGAACCAGGCGGCTGGCGCTGATGAACATGTTCCTGCACAACATCGGCGATATCGACAGCGACAATTTCATTTCGCCTGCTGATGCCCTGATTGCAGCTTCGCCAACTACTTACGATTATGTACTGGCCAATCCGCCTTTCGGAAAAAAGAGCAGCCAGACATTTACCAATGATGAAGGGGAACAGGAAAAAGATGATTTGACATACAACCGCCAGGATTTTTGGGCCACCACCAGCAACAAGCAGTTGAACTTTGTGCAGCATATCCGGTCGATGCTCAAAACGACAGGACTGGCGGCCGTTGTGGTGCCCGACAACGTGTTGTTTGAAGGCGGTGCAGGTGAAACCGTGCGAAAGAAATTACTTGAAACGACCGACCTTCATACAATACTTCGTTTGCCAACCGGGATATTTTATGCACAGGGAGTAAAGGCCAATGTTATTTTCTTCGATAACAAACCTGCCAGCAAAGATCCCTGGACAAAAGAGATCTGGGTGTATGATTACCGGACAAATATTCATCATACACTGAAGAAAAACCCGCTAAAACTGGATGATCTCAAAGATTTCATCCATTGCTATAATACCGAAAACCGGCATAAACGTAAAGAAACCTTTGATGCGGAATCAAACCCTGAAGGCCGGTGGCGGAAATTCTCCTATGCAGAGATCATCGCACGTGATAAAACTTCGCTGGATATATCCTGGTTGAAGGATAAATCGCTGGCCGATCTCGACAATCTTCCTGATCCCGATGTTATTGCAGCTGAGATTATTGAAAACCTGGAAGCAGGTCTTGAAAGTTTCAGGGAGATCATGATAAAATTGAACTCAAAATAAAGTATCCTCAACATGGACCTTCAAAAATACAAACCGCTGATAGCCTCATTTTTAACCTGGTATAATACCCTGGAAATAGATGAAAACCCTTATAAGGAACAACTGACTTTTGATAGACTTAACTCATTGGATAAAGAATCCTTTACCCAATTCTTCTACGATTTTTATGCTGAAGGTGGTCAGGTTCAAAGTGGGGGCCATCGGACTAAAAACCGGTTCCGGGATACCCTGGTGAATGATTATGAGGCCTTCAGGGCCTATTTGTTGCAACCTTTTGATAACGGATTCAAGGTTTTGGATTGGTTGGAAGAGCGGAAAAAGTTCAACCAATGGGGAGAAGGGATCAGTACAATCTTCCTAAACAGGATCAATCCAAATGAATACCCGGTGATCAATAATAAAACCATGGATGGATTGAAACTGTTAGGATTTACAATCAGAAATAGTTATCCGTTCAAATTTGAAGAGATCAAAGATGCCCAGCGTTCACTGATGAACGAATTTCCTGAACTGAGAAATTTCTATGTAACAGATCGGTTGAACCAGTATATTGTTGGTGAAACAGAGGGTCAGCAGATGATCCGGGAGATCAACCCGGAACTATTTGTGGAAATGCAGCAAGAATTCGAAGATCCACTGCGGAAATTAATCGAAACCTATAAGCAACAGCTTTCAGCGCAATGGTTAGACGGAGAACTATACAAATGGAAGGCAGTGAAGCACTTTCAGGAAAGATGGGATCCGGATGCAGCCAATTTCGGGGAGATGTTTGCGCATGCCATCGGCCAGCAGATTAACCTGATCGATCGCCGGTCAAATGAAGTCATCAGGACCTTTTGCAAAGAATACCCGGACCAGTTACGGGCGATGATAAGTAACTTATATCGGGAAGAATTGCCGTTGCCCGACAGGATCAGTGAATTCCAGTTAAAGTCGGGGGAGCTCATCAAGTTGAAAGGGAAGAACCTGAAAGATTTTCAGGATGAACGTTCCATTTCGCTTTACCTGTTTTTACGGTTTCCGGAAAAATACATTCATTACAAGAATTCTTTCTATACCGAATTGTTAAAGTTATCGGGTATTCCAAAGGTAAAGGCCGGTGACAAGTTTATCCACTTTCAGCAGATCGCCGGCGAGTTTAAAGTCAAATACATTCTGCCCGACGGCGATCTCCTTGATCAGGTTCAATCGAATCTGACCGAAGATTTATACCAGGATCCCAGCCACAATCTTCTCACACAGGATATTTTATACTTTCTTGACCAAATCAGTGCTGGTAAACCTGATATCAACTTCTGGATATTCCAGGGCAATCCTGATTACTTTGATTTCGAAACAGCCTTTCGTGATGACCTCATAGACAACTGGACGGTCAGCTCCCATCACGAGAAAATCAAAAAAGGGGATAAAGTCATTCTATGGTTGACAGGGGAAAATGCCGGGTGCATTGGACTAGCCGATGTGACAGAAACACCCATAGAAAGAAAGCCAACGGCAGATGATAAGTTCTGGAAAACCGAGGACAAAAGCCCATGGCAAGTCGGGATAAAAATCACAAAAAATCTTTTTCACAGCCCGATTTTGTGGAATGAAATTCAAATGGATGCCGATTTTGAGAAGCTTCAGGTCGGTAATCGAGGTACAAATTTCAGTGCAACCAAAGAACAATACGAAGCAATTGAAAACATAGCAAACGCTGAAAACGTTGATTTCATGGAAACATTAACGGCGTTCCCCCGTAAAGACGTGTTGGATTTTTACGAAGTAATGAGTAAAACAATAAAGGAAATTGGTTTAAAACAAGGGGATCAGCGGGTGATTTATACTACCCGGAAAGATCGACTTAGCTTCACCGTCGGGCAACGGTATGCATTTAACTATTTCTCCAATGGAAGAAGAGGGAAGTTTGGGTATATTTCAGAAAAAAAAATCAATGACCAGGATGGATCTTTCGCAGGGAATCCAGTTGCCTATTATTCGCATTGTAACAACATCGGGTTGTTGAGAGAGCATGAAGGTTCGTTCTTCAATGCCATTAAGGCTGACTTAAGCCGAACATCAAAAACCAGTTACAGTAAACACAACAATGCGCAATTTGAGCAGTCTCTATTTAATTATGCTAACGAAGGAATTTTCATGGAAGTGAGAAATACTTACTCACTGCCGTTAAACCAAATCTTATATGGCCCCCCAGGTACAGGGAAGACTTACAATACGATCAACAGGGCGCTTGAAATCATCGGTGAAAATATCGTTGGATTATCCCGAATTGAAATCAAAAACCACTTTGATAAATTGATGGAAGAGGGTAGAATTGTGTTCACCACCTTTCATCAAAGCATGGTCTATGAGGATTTTATTGAAGGGATAAAACCTGTTGAGCCTGAAAAAGACGGTGATCCGGTGATCTATAAAATCGAATATGGAATCTTACGAAAGCTTTGTATAGAGGCAGCTTTTGCAATCGGTCAATTACGCGAGTCAACAGAAACAGCAGCTGTTCTTGATTTTAGCATGATATATGACGGTTTTGTTGAAAACCTTGAAGAACTTCTTGCAAAAACAAAGGAAGTCGAATTGGAAACAAAGGCCGGTGGTTCTGTGTTGGTTGAAAGTATTTCATCACAGGGCAACATAATTATCAAGCATCATAATGGCCAAAGATCCTATACCGTTTCAAAGGCCAGGCTTACAAAATTACAATCAGCGATTAGCAATCTTGATGAAATAAATAACATCAACGACCAATTCAGGGCTATCATCGGGGGAAGCAACTCTTCTGCCTACTGGTCTGTGCTGAACGCTATCAGGAAAGATGCACCAAAAAAACGTAAAATCAGCGAACCCAGAGTATACACATGGGAAGAAAAAAAGGAAGTTGTCCTGTCACTCAGGAAGGAGGAATATAAAGGAAAGAACGCCAAACCTTTTGTTTTGATCATTGATGAAATCAACCGTGGAAATGTTTCTCAGATTTTCGGAGAAATCATTACCCTTATTGAAAAGGATAAACGCCTTGGGAACGATGAAGCTCTTGAGGTAACACTTCCCTACAGTAAAGAGAAATTTGGCGTACCTCCCAACATTTATATCATGGGGACCATGAATACGGCCGACCGGAGCGTAGAAGCACTTGACACTGCGTTGCGCCGTAGATTCAGCTTTGTGGAAATGGCGCCCAGGTATGACCTTGAACAACTCCAAAAAGAGATTATTGAAGGAGTCAGTCTGTCCGGCCTGCTGCAACAGATCAATCGCCGAATCGAAAAACTGCTGGATAAGGATCATATGATCGGGCACTCCTATTTTCTCTGCGTGAAGAATGTTCAGGAATTACAGCAGGTTTTCCGGAATAACATCATCCCCCTGCTGCAGGAATACTTCTATGGCGACATTGGGAAGATAGCGCTGGTCCTTGACACTGGATTTTTCGAAGACCAGCCAAAGGAGTACAAGCCTAATGTGTTGGCAACGGTTAAATGGTATGAGCATGGGGATGACCTTGAAGAGCGGGTTGTAGTTCATTTAAAAAATATTGATAAAATGGATGTGACCGAATTTGAATCAGCCATCCGCAAACTGATGAATAAACCCAAAGATGAAACCAAGCCGGAATAGTATAACCGTGTTTGAACACGAATCCCTGAAGGTCGGCCAGGTTCAAAATGGTGTCGAATTCAGTCAACATCACCTGACCTCGCTTGAGAAATTTCTTGGCGATAAAGGAACCCCCTATTTTAGGATGATTCATCGTGGTGTGAGGTTTTGTGAGTTTGTAGGTGTTTTACAAGTGGGAAATCTAACCATCGAAGTATTGCCCAAGGCAGATAAAGATGGAGATAAAAAACACTGGCGGGATGTCCTGATCGGCATGCTCAGAAAGGTAGGGATGTTTGATATCACAGCTCCAAGCCAGGCAAATCTTAGAATCAAGCCCAATCACCTGCTTGACCTCTACTTCGAACTCTTTATCAGTGAAGTGGAATACCTAGTTCACATTGGATTGGTTAAAAAATACAGGAAAGATGCTTGCAACCTCAATTCACTTAAGGGAAGCCTTCATTTTTCGAGACACCTTCGCGAAAATCTAGTCCACCAGGAACGTTTCTATACCCGGCACACCGTTTACGACAGGGAGAACCTGTTCAACCAGGTCATATATAAAGCGATTCACCTCGTCGAGGATATAAACACCAATACTTCCCTTTCGAGTAGGATTGGGGCACTGTTGCTTGATTTTCCAGAAATGTCCGACGTCAGGGTTTCAGAAGCATGGTTCAATGCAATTGTATTTTCACGTAAAACAGAACACTATCGAAAAGCCATCGACATTGCCCGCCTACTGCTTCTCAACTACCATCCCGACATTAGCCGGGGTCGCAACCATGTGCTGGCATTAATGTTTGACATGAACCTGCTTTGGGAAATGTTCGTCTATGTAAGTCTTCGCAAGCACCTGCCTGCCGACCACATCCGTGCCCAGTCCTCCAAACCTTATTGGCAACTCGATGACCATCGGCCTGTTCATCTTAAACCTGACATAGTCATCAACAGGGGCGACCAAACCTACGTCATCGACACAAAATGGAAAGTACTGAATAACGACAGGCCCTCTGATGATGATTTAAGGCAGATGTATGCGTATACCAGATATTTCAAGGCGGATCATACTTTATTGTGTTATCCGGGAGAGGATAAATTTCAAAACGGATATTTCTTTGCAGAGGAAGCAGAGAAGATTGGGAGCAGGTGCTCGATAATAAGAATTTCCATGGATAAGGAGGATAAGATTAGTACATGGCAAAGCAGAATTGGCACCAGGATAACTGATGTTTTATATCTAATGGAAACAAGTTGTGCTCCAATTTAGGAGTGATTCAACAGAACGCTTTAAAAACGAAAAGAACATGAAAAAATACGATGATTATCTTGAAAAAATCCTGACTGCAGTTTTTGGAGGAATCGGAACCATGGCAATCTTCATTAATTTATTTTTGAAAGGTCTTACACCCGAAAACATCCTTGACGCCTTAAAGGATATAGCCGGGTTAGTAGTTGTCATTGCGGTGTTTTTAGTGGCGAACAAACTTTTCAGGAAAGGAGAAAAATTTGATTTTGTAAAACTGTTTGAATCACATCTGAAAGACTGGATAGATCAAAATGCATTCCTTATAAGTGATGAAAATATCGATGAAGAGGGAAAAGGGAAATTTCATAAAAGGTACTGTTCAATGGTCATAGACCATTCGAATATTGTAACAAGAAAAAAGTATGCAAAGGATGCTAACCCGAAAATGGAAAAAGGTGCATTTGTTTATTTGCCATATGAAGACGAATCTGGTAAACTGAAATCAAAATTTGATTTTCGCTTCAATCCGAGAACATTTGAACGGCAAAATCATTATAAAACTGAAAATGGAGAGGTGGACCTGAAATCCATCCTTGAACAATTTGCAATGAGAATTAACGACAATTTCAAGACTTATCAAATTGAGGCAACAGCAAACCCTTCAAACAAAACGATCATTGTGTCATTTGAACAGATGGAACAAACAAAAGAAAATGCCAGGAAATTAATAGAGTTGGTCGAATTCGTCAAAACATTGGTGTTGGCTTTGGCATAATGATGAAGCGAATTACTTATTTGTATCTATCAGATTCTTTTTCACAGATAGTGAAAATATTGAAAATCAGTAAAAGATGGTGAAAATAATCATGAATATAGGAGTGATAATAATCCTCATGTGTTCATCGGTTATGTCTCAAACCGAAGATTCCTTTTCTGCCGACAGACCCGGATTTGCTACCCCGCCCGATGTCATTACCTTCAGAAAATTTCAACTGGAGGATGGCCTTCAGTACACAAACATTTTCGACGGGGAAGTTCACCTTGAAAACTATTTATTTTCCTCGCTCCTGGTCAGGTACGGAATGTTGAAATTTGCGGAATTGCGCATCCAGACTGATTTTGCTCTTAATGTTGTAAGAGACAGTGCAGGGACAACTGCCTTGTATGGATTCAATCCTGTTACCATTGGCACGAAAATCAAATTACTCAGCCAGCAAAAGGCGATTCCCAAT
>CAIYES010000419.1 GCA_903925275.1 uncultured Bacteroidales bacterium | reverse complement strand
GTACCTTTTGGAATTCTTCACAAATACACACTAAACTAATTCCTGAAACTCAATGATGTTCCATAACCTGAGGAGAAAATTAGATCGGGATCAACATGCATCGTATTTCCTCCCGACCCGCCAATCAAAACGGGGTTCAGCAACCCCCGAATTTTGCAACTCCTTTTGCAAATCAAAGGGGTCAGCATCTGCCGGAATGTCTTATTAAATCCAGCAATATATTCCAGTTTTTATTCCGTTTTCAGGGGGTCAATATCCTCCGAAAACTCCATAAGACAATTCTTTTGTAAGCGGTAATTACAAATGCGAGATTTCGGTAAACAGGAATGCAAGTGTTTCTGCATCGTTAATTACCGATTTTCAAAGAAAAAAATTAAAGAACGTTATTTTCAAAGATAGTTTTTCTGTTTTCCAACCTGTATGATTTTCCGGATAATTTTACAACTTCACATTTAAAAAGCAACCGATCCAGGATTGCTGCGGCAAGAACCTCATCATCGAGGACTTTGACCCATTCATCAGGGCTTTTGTTGGTTGTAACGATAATAGAGGCATTCTGGTGCAGGTGATCAATAAGGTTGAAGAGTGTTACCGATTGTTTTCTTTCGATTGGGAACATCATAATATCATCAATCACTAAAAGATCGGCGTTGAGCAATATAGTATATTCCCGGGCAGCCGACTTAGTAATATCTTTCATTTTCAGAAGATGGTTTAGCTGTTCCATGGACCTGAAGCAAGCCTTATAACCCTTAAGTAATGCTTCATAGCAAAGCCCTGCAGCGATAAATGTTTTGCCTGTTCCGCTGGGGCCCATCAGGATGATGTTGAAGTTTTGTTCAAGCCAGATACATTCGCGTAGTTGAGTTACTTGTTTCCGGGATACTCCGCGTAGATGATTTTCCTGCCACAGTTCCAGGTCATGATTGGCAGGTAGTTTAGCGTTTCTGAGCCTCTTAGCAAGGTTTTGCTGATTACGATGATCTATCTCTGCATTGAACAACCCAAAGGCAAAATCAAGATAGCTGATCTGCTGTTGCTGGGCACTAATAAGCAGATCATTCATTACCCCACCTGCTCCTGTAAGTTTGAGTTGTCGGGCAAGGCTACAAAGGTTTTCTGTTTTTGTTTCCATAGTCAATTAAAAATTTGTTTATAATCTGATATGCTGCTTGTTTGTGGTTTGATCTTATACTTGCTGTTTTGAAGCAGGAGAACCTTTTTGTTTAATTGGGGAGGATCCAATACGGCTTGCCTTAGAGAGAGCAATACTGGTTCAAAATCAGCAGCCTTTGGCAGTTTATTCTCGAGACAATAAATCAGTGTTTGGTCCATTTCATGTTTCGTGTATTTCTTCCCTGCTAATGCAATAATGTTAATCTGGTCGCGTGCATAACGAGGCATTTGTTTGTGTATATTTTCGAGATACTCCGTGGCCTTATCCAGCTCGGAGAACAACCCTGTCACCTGAACGATAAGTTGCATTACCTTTTTGCTATGATCGCGTCTATGGTTGTTATTTCGTACTTGCTGGCCTTTAAGTAATGATACCTCATGCCTTGCAATTTCTTCCCCGCCGATATTAGAGATAATCAGATAGTCATTTTGCTGGCGTACAAATACTTCAGTTTTTGGCTTCTTGAAAGTGCCGTCAGGAACTGAGTATGAGCTGCCCTTAAAATGTATAACATTATCCTTTGTTACATTATATGTCGGATGATTCAGGACAATGGCAAATGGTTGTTTTAAAGGGATCAGATGTGCTTTTTCCAGTTCCCATTCCAGGGCGGGTATTTTTAATGTAGTAGAATGTACCTTGGCATTAGCAGTCCGGCCCAGCCAATCAATCACCTGATCATTAAGCGTCGGAATGCTATAATAAATCCGGCCCCTGAGGAAGTTGTACTTGATGTATTTAATGACGTTTTCTATTTTTCCTTTACTCTGAGGATCACTCTTTCGACAGAAACGCACCTTAAATGGTCGGCTTTGACAGTAGGCCCGGAAAGCCTCAGTGAAGATTAAATCGCCTTTATTTTCATTTACCAGCAGCACTTTGTCCTGATCATAAACAAGTTCATGTGGATAACCTTCAAAGAATACAAAAGCATCTTCATGTTCTGCAATAGCTGTTTCAGAGATAAATGGGTGCTCGCTGAAAAATACAAACTTGAAGCGAGAACGCGACAGAACCATCGCAAAGAAGTAAACCTTTTTACGCTGGCCATCCACATCAGTCATATTATATTCGCCAAAGTCAACCTGAGCCTGCTGTCCGTAAGGCAGCTGCTCTACCTGACTGTACTCTCTGGTGTCAAAGATTTTTAGTAGCTGATGCTTGTTGCGAACATACAATACGAAGTTGTAAACTGACTTGATACTAACGTTGGGAAAGTTTGGGTGATGTTCTTTCAACCAGTCATGCACCTGTGCAGATGATGCCTCCAGACACTGTTCCAGCCGACTCTTGATATAGTCCTCATATGGCGCAAGTTTCTTTGACCTGGTCGATAAATGTTGTTGAAAATCTAAATACTCTTGTTCACTCATTGCTAACAATTTTTTTACCGTTCGTGTGTCCATTCCTAGCAAGGAAGCAATCTGGGGTGGGGTCATTCCGTTGCGGTACCTGTGATGTAATTCGTGATACATAATCCATTTATGATCAAATTTATTCATAGCTGACTGGTTTGGTTTAAATACCAAAAGTCAGATTAATTTCTTTGAGGCTAATTAAGAGCAATTTGCCCTCGGGCAAATTGCTCTTAAACCTCCAGCATTTCTTTTAAATGGGACTTAACGAAGAGGGGGAACTTGCATTCTTATTTACCGAATACCTGCATTCTTATTTACCGAAATCTTGCATTCTTAATTGCCGAAATCTCGCATTGTTATTTACCGTTTACACCCATCCGGCAAAACCTACTTCATAGCCAACAAACTGATGTTTTAATCCGTCATATCTCAGTTCCCAATCCTTGTCAAAGAAATGATCTTCCTGTTTCTCGGCTGTCCAGGAGACGCTGGCAAGTATTT
>CAIYES010000418.1 GCA_903925275.1 uncultured Bacteroidales bacterium | reverse complement strand
TGCCCTTGAGGCTTACAACTCCAATATTTGCCAGCATCACCGGCAGTTTGAGACTATGCAGGTCTCCCGGGATCAATAACGATTCTATATCCTCTTTGTTGGTATTCATTGCCTTGATGTTCAGGTCAATAAATGTTTCTTCCACATCGGGTAAACCGGAAGCGCTGATATTTCCATAAAAGAATGTGTTTTTTCCAAACGCAAACCGCAGATCACGCACTTTGAAGTTGTTCACAGTTCCTTTAATGTTGCCCGAAAGGCGAATCCTGTCTTTCATCACAGCTAACTCGGGTGCAAAAAAACCGATATCCTGAAGGTCAAGGTACGATGGTTGGATTGCGGCCTGGATGGTAACCTTGTTCAGAAAATCATTGTATGCTCCCCAGTGGTCATAGAGAAAGTCGAATTTCAGTGCCAGATCAGAATAATCGGTGAGAATCTTGAGATGGTGTGCCTTTAAAAACCTTGGACCGACCTGGAATTCGCCACTCAGGTCATGAAGCTTAAATCCGCTGCGTTCTTTGGCGGCCAGGTGCCGGATATTGCCATAAATGGTATCTCCGGCGAATGTCATATCCGTAGTTTCGAGGTTGATGCCAGATACATCAATGTTGGTATAATCCATCCCGGCAGTAGCTGGAATTGCATTTTCATCCTGGAGATGGAAACGGGTATCGAGGAGCTGTACTGATGAAATTGAAAGATCCCATGGGACGGAAGGCGTGGTGTCTGTTTTTTTTCCGGGGTCTTCAGATGCAAAATGATCTATAAAAAACTGAAGGTTGATTGCGGAGTCTCCCCGGTGAGTAATCAATTGTACAATACCTTTGTTAATGAATATCCTGCTGATATTTAATTTATGTTTCCCGTATTTCAGGAAACCCGGCTGTATCCCCAGTTCATGCGCAGAAAAAAGAATTTCCCTGTGATTGTCAAGAATGGATATATCCTCTATGATTAGACCATTCCTGAACGAAAGACTAAAACCCCCGACCCGGCAATCGGTTTTCAGTTCCCTGGAAATATAATCTGCAAACATGCGCACCAGCAAGGTTTGCGTGGTATCACTCCTGAATAACAGATAGCAGGTCAACAACAATGAAAAAATTGCTGTTATGCAGTAGAGCAGTATTTTGGAGACTGTTTTTATGATAATTTTGCTGTTTATTATGCAAACATTTATTCTCGGTATTGAATCTTCATGTGATGACACTTCTGCCGCAGTCATTCAGGATGATGTAATCCTTTCAAATGTAACTGCGGGGCAGGAGGTTCATAAAAATTTCGGTGGTGTTGTTCCGGAACTGGCTTCGCGTGCCCATCAGCAAAACATCATCCCTGTAATTGAAACAGCCATCCAAAAAGCAAATATACGTAAAAATCAACTTTCTGCAGTAGCATTTACACGAGGCCCGGGCCTCCTTGGCTCACTCCTGGTAGGCACCTCCTTCGCCAAGGCATTTTCGCTTGGGTTGAACATTCCGTTAATCGAGGTAGATCATCTGCAAGCCCATATCCTGAGCCATTTTATAAGAAACACCGATCGAACAAATCCTGTTCCTGAGTTTCCATTTCTTTGTCTCACAGTTTCAGGTGGCCATACCCAGATTGTGCTGATCCGCGATTATTTCGACATGGAGATAATCGGGCAAACCATTGATGATGCGGCCGGTGAAGCATTCGACAAGTCTGCCAAAATTATGGGTCTCCCTTATCCCGGCGGTCCGTTGATCGATAACCTTGCCCAGAAAGGTGATCCGAAACGGTTTACATTTGCCAAACCCAACATTCCCGGACTTGATTTCAGTTTCAGCGGGTTAAAGACCTCCTTTCTATATTTTCTGCGCGATGCATTAAAAAATGATGCCGGTTTCATTGAAAAGAACAAACATGATCTGTGTGCCTCCATCCAGGCTACCATTGTCGAAGTGCTGATGTCAAAACTAACCCTGGCACTCGATAAAACACACAACATACATCCCGGATCGCGATTGCTTGATGTGGCGATTGCCGGTGGCGTTTCGGCAAATTCCGGGTTGAGAGGGGCCATGGAAAACGCTCGGGACAAACACGGATGGCATATTTTCATCCCGCCGATGCAGTATTCCACCGACAATGCAGCCATGATTGCCATTGCCGGATATTTGAAATTTCTGAAAGGTGAGTTTGGAAACCAGTCGGCTGTGCCGTATGCCAGGGCAAAGCAAGGTGCAATCTGATAGCTTCACGATTTAATGTTCCCGATCACAGGATTGCAGGAAGTGTTATCCTTACATATGCTAAAAGTCATTTTGTTCCCAGGATTTCGAATCTGTCGTCACCGGCCGGTGCAAAGCTCTCCCGTGAGCGGCTGTAATGATAATAATCCTGCATCTGCTTTCCTTCCGGCATATGTTTCGAAATGTACTGGTTCATAAAGAAATCGAAAAGATACCCGGCGTGTTTTTTACCTAAGTAACAGGCCATGTCATACACATCTTTTACCGTTAACGAATCGATGTTGTATTTATAATGTACCACCCCTGTAAAAAGGTCATTAAAAAACCTGCCATCAAACGAATCATACGATGTTGAAGAAGAATAGAGTACCGTTTTCTTTGCATTTTCCGTATTAGCTTTGCTAAGATCAAACCAGCAGCCGAAATCCACTGCATTGAGGTTGGTTCTTTTATAGTAAACTGTATCATTAAAAGCCTCTTCATCTTCCAACGGGTAATCATATTCATCCAATTGCATCTGTGCCATATCAAGCACATACGATTGAGGCTTCCCGGTCATGAATGAATCGATGGCATCTTCCAGGTAGACATTAAACCCAAGGTTACGAAGCTCACCAATAAAATTATTCATATAGTTCTCGAGTAGGAGACTATCACTGAGATGCTGGATATACCGGCTGTTTGTCCAGAGCGCCGAATCCTGCTGAGTTTGGGTGAGGGCATCAAACCCCTCTATCGATTCGCCTTTATGGTTGAATTTAAACACATAGTCGGGCGGGATAACCAAAAGATTCAGAACATGAGGAGAATTGATGAAGGTATTTGCGACCTTTCGTTCAGGCAGACACGACGGAAGAATGAATATTCCCGATCCAATAAACAATATGAAGAAAAATGAAATATTTTTAAATTTCACAGCTGGAACAGAATTTTTTTCACTAATAATAACTTTAAAGGTGCAAATTTAGTATTTACGATCAGAATTCAAACCGGAAAGGCCTCAAAATTTGGAGGTCATAAAATTTTCGGCGAGAGAACCGCATGGGGTTTGTGTAGGGGAGATGTTGATCGATTTGCAACCAGTCCTGTCGGATTTTGGAAACCTGGAAGGGCATTAAACACATCCAGAGCGTGTTTACAAATTGTCAACTTCATAAACATCCCAGAAAGTGGTACGTTCTACCCATTGGTTAAAATTGAACTTTTTTAACCATTCCGGAAAGGAAGAGCAGATAAGCCGTTTGTTTTTTATTTTATCAATTTCCTTATCCCCGGTTTTAACTGCAATAAGAAATACCGCGCTGGTATCTGCATTCAACAGATTCGTTGATTCAGCTTTTTTTATATTGAGATTCTTTCTTTTGTAATAGTAAATATCCAGAGCCCTCGCATAAGGATCCTCTTTAAAGTAATAAAGGGTTATGGGGTTATGGTAATTTCGGTAAATTGTTTCATAAATTTTGACCTGGCTGTCGGCTGGAATAAAAAAAACCAGAATAATCATTATTTCATTGCAAATCCAGAAGAATTTTGCATAACCAAGGAAATATTTATTTTCCAACAATTTACTGCTCCATTTATCCCTGACAATTTCTGTCGCTTTGATAATAAATATAGGGATGAAGCCTATCAGTGGATAAAAAAAACGGGTCTCCTTATGTCCAATTAAGCAATGGATGGCAATAAAAGGAAGTAGTGTCCAGGTCAGGAGGTCTTTCGGACGGAAAATGAATACCAAAATAAAAGCAAGAATAATAACAATGCCTAACGGAGGACCCGCCCGGACAAAAACATCTTCAACATAAAAATACCATGGATTGATTCCAAACCCGGAAATTTTATCAGCGAGAATGTTCTGTTGAAAATAATTCCATGCAGTCAATGTCCATTCTCCATAAAACCAGTAATCGGTAATGATCCCGGCAATAACAGGCAGAAAGATACCGGCGATCATATATCCGATGTTAATGAAACGCTCCTTTCTTATAAATGCAAACCAGGCCAGGAAACCAGCAACAAGAAATCCAGTCTGGAAACGAATGATAAACGATAAGCCAAGCAAAATGCCCGTGATCAGGAAATCCGTTTTCATGGGTTGCCGTGATCTGAAGAAAAGGTATGAAAAGCCAATAATGAAAAGACTTCCCGACCATGTTTCTGAAGAAAATCTGACATTATTGTACAACGCGAACCATAACAGAAATGATAGCCCTAAAAACCACTTTTGCAAAATGGAATCATTTATTTTGGTTGAATAACATTTGTAAATCATCCACATGCTGACAAATGAAAGTGCGCCCGACAACATCCTGAGAAACATGGTTATGGTAAATGGGTCGGAATTTCCAAACAGCGCAAAGACTTTATGGACAACCACAACCATTGCCGGTTGAAATGCAGGGCGCATCCTGGCATGAAATTCCCAGGGCAGATATTCCGGTTTTGTTAAATTTAGTTTCAACCCGGCAAATTCGAGTATCTGAAAATGTTCATCAGGATGATAATATCCAACAGAAAAAACAGCAAGGATCAATAAAGCGAGAGCACTCAGAAGATAGATATGCCATGGTTTGACAGGCGAAAACTTCATACGTTTGATTTGTGACAAAGGTATTAATAATAGTCAAAACCGGCGAAAAGAGTGTATTTTCAGAAAGGCACTGCATTCAGGGTAATCGGTGGCTTCAAGGCTTTTCCCGGTGTGAAAGGGGTTAGATGCCCCGTAACAATTTCTCCCCGAAATTCCTCCCATATCCGATGCACTTTTCTGCAACATCGTGATGAGGTGTAAATTTAATCATCAGTCCGTCATCGATCACGTTGAGTTTCAGGTTACGCATGGCAGAGGTCATGATTTTAGCCCCCTCCCCGCTCCAACCGTAGGAGCCGAAGGCTGCTGCAAGTTTATTGCGGTCGCGGATGGGATTGATGAGGGCAAATATCTGGTAAACCGGCAAGAGAATATTCTGACTGAAGGTGGGGCAACCCAGTACGATGGCCGATGCCATGATGATCTTTTGTTCAATAGCCGACATATCCGCTTTTTCGATATCGCAGAGGTCGACGTCGATGTCGCCGGCCTGTTTCAGCCCTTCGGCGATCATTCCGGCAATGGATCCTGTGTTCTGATATGCCGAAACATAGCCAAGGAAAACGCGGTTAGGTTTTTGTTCATTCAATGCTTCACGGGCAAATTGTTCGGAGAGATCAACATATTTTTTCCAGTTTTTCCGTAAAACGGCACCATGTCCGGGACAAATGCAGACAATATCCAGGTGACGGATCCGCTCTATCGCCTGCAGCATAAATTTGCTGTAAGGTTTCATGATCACGTTATAATAATAGCGGAATGCCCCGTCAAAATCACCCACGATATCATCAAATACCCCTTCATTGCAGTAATGCTCCCCGAAAATATCGCATGTAAACAACAATTTTTCCTCCTGAAGATATGTCATGATGGAATCGGGCCAGTGCAGGTTTGCTGCCGCGACAAACTGAAGAATCCTGTCTCCCAGGTTCAGGGTTTGACCATCTTTCACGATGAGGTGAGGAAACTCAAAGCCAAGTAAATCTTTCAGGTAGCGGATGGCATTGCCGCTGCCCACCACTTTTGCCCTGGGCGCAATTTCAAGAAGCCTGGCGATGCAACCCGAATGATCCGGTTCAGTGTGATTTACAACGATATATTCAATTTCAGCAGGGTCGGCAACGGTTTTCAGTTTGGCAAGGTAAGTATCCCAGAATTTCGCCTTAACAGTCTCAACGACCGTTTTTTTTTCAGCATTTATGAAATATGAATTGTACGTCGTGCCATATTTCGTCTCCATTACCACGTCAAACGTAACAATGTCGTAATCCAGCACACCGATCCAACTCACTGTGTCTGTAATTTTCAGAACCTTTGTGTCAGGCATGTTTCTTTTTCTGTTTTATTTGATAATGGTTGACGAACGAATTCACTTGTCACTTGTCACTTGTCACTTGTCACTTGTCACTTGTCATTAGTCACTTGTCATTTGTCACTTGTCACTTCTACAGCGGCAATTCCATCTGAATCGCATCGCCCGGTTCTTCATCGCCTCCTGTTTTTTCTGAAGTTGGCTCCTGATTTTTTTTCCTGCCCCGCTTTTTATGTGGCTGACCGGCTTGTGGCAACGATTCATCCGATGACTCAGTATTAACGGTCAGCCCTTTCAATGGTGCTATTTCTTCCGAAACATTCAATTCATCTTCGGATTTCACTTCAGCAGGTTCAACAGAATCAAGCCGGAATTTCAGCCGTGGATCAGTTGTCGGCACATCTGACAGTTCTTCCTCCAAAACAGTATCAACCAGGGATTCCTGTTCGCTGGAAATGGTTTCTAAGTCCGTGTCGTCTGCTGAATCAGCCAGTAATGGTTCTTCTATCTGCAGTGGTTCCAGCCAGGAGAGCTTTTTTACCGCATAAACCGAAAGCCGTTTCCCTTTAGCTTTGTATCCCTTCACACCGATGAACTCATGGGCCACCAACTCTTCCTGTTCCGCACCCTTGGCCTTCAACTTCACATCAAAAATTAACTCCAGCCTGGGATATGGATCGGCAGTAAACAGGATAAGCTTGTCGGAATTTTCAACAAATTCAACCTTTTTATCGGTCAGTTCCGCTTTGAATCGCTTGATATAATATTGCTTTGATTCACGTTCCTGGTAAATGGCGGTATAAACCCTGTCAGGACGGTACTTTTCAATGATGATCATATCTTCGTCAAAATGGGCAGACAGGTCGAATGAATTCAACCTGTAATGACCCGATTGCATCACGGTGATTATACGGTCGGTACCTGAAAATGCGCCAAGCAACACGCCGCGGTCATCGGTATTGAGCCGTTGAACTGTTTCGTCATACCAGATATTCAGGGAGCCCAGTGTTGATATTCCTTCCTGCCGCTGTTCAATTTTCCTGACTGCGAATTTCGTAAGTGTATTACCCATTGAATTGCGGCCTTTGATGGAAATTTCGGCGAAATTAAAATCAAAGAAACTCTTTTTCAGGCGCGGTTTAGGTTTCAGTTCCACTCTGATTCCTTCAGCTTCGCCATTGGGATTAGCCGTAAAATAAAGCACTTTGGAGCCGGGTGTCCCCTTGGTAACCGTGTATTCTTTATCACGGGTCACCCCGATCACACTGAATCTTTTCACCATGATCTTCCCGTTTTTACCATCGCGGTAGATCAGATTGTAGACAGTGCGGTTATCATTTTTATTAAAAACGGCGATGTGGATGATGTTTTGTCCGACAAAGATTTTTCCGGCCACTTTTACGACGATGAAAGTGCCGTCGTCGCGGAAAACAATGATGTCGTCGATGTCGGAGCAATCGCCAACAAATTCATCTTTTTTAAGACTGGTACCTGCGAAGCCTTCTTCGCGGTTCACATACAGTTTTTCATTGGCAGCAGCGACTTTTGCCGCTTCTATCGTATCGAAACTGCGGATCTCTGCACGCCGGTCGCGGTTCTTACCATATTTTTTACGGATCTGTCGGAAATATTCGATGGCAAAATCGATCAGATGAGCCAGGTGGTTATCAACATCTTCCATTTCCAGGTTCACTCCTGCCATGGCTTCATCAGCCTTGGCCGAATTGTACCTGGATATCCGTTCAATGGGTATCTTGCGGAGCCGGTGTACATCTTCATCTGTTACAGGCCGTATGATCTGTTTCGTAAACGGTTTTAACCCCCTGAAGATGGCACTGTCAATATCTTCGGTTGTTTTACACTTCTTAATACCCTCATAAACCTCGTTTTCAATGAATATTTTTTCCAATGAAATGGAATGCAACTGATCAAGAAGTTCCTGTTTACGAATGTCAAGCTCCAGCTTCAGCAAATCGACTGTACGTTGCGTGTTCACCTTCAGTATCTCTGAAACGCCCATGAAGCGCGGTTTTCCAGCCTCTATCACACAGGCATTGGGAGATATGGAGACTTCACATTCGGTGAAGGCATACAGTGCATCCATGGTGGTATCAGGAGATACACCCGGAGCAAGGTGGATCAGAATTTCAACATCTGCCGCTGTGTTATCGTCGATCTTGCGGATTTTGATCTTGCCTTTATCGTTGGCATTCAGAATAGAATCGATGATGGAACCCGTAGTGGTTCCGTATGGAATCTCACGGATGACAAGTGTTTTTTTATCTTCGAGGATGATTTTCGCCCGTAAACGGATCTTCCCGCCCCTTAACCCATCGTTGTAACGTGAAACATCTACCATTCCACCGGTGAGAAAATCGGGAAAGAGTTCGAATTCTTTTCCCTGCAGGATTTTTATCGAGGCATCAATAAGTTCATTAAAGTTATGCGGCAGGATTTTCGAGGCAAGACCAACGGCAATACCTTCAACACCTTGTGCAAGCAGCAAGGGAAATTTCGCAGGCAGCGCAACAGGTTCTTTGTTCCGGCCGTCGTAGGATGCCTGCCATGTTGTCGTTTTCGAATTGAAGAGCACCTCATGCGCAAATTTCGAAGGGCGGGCTTCGATGTACCTTGGAGCCGCAGCACTGTCGCCCGTAAGAATATTGCCCCAGTTACCCTGGCAATCAATTAAAAGATCTTTCTGGCCAAGTTGAACCAATGCATCGCCGATCGAAGCATCCCCGTGCGGATGATATTTCATGGTATGGCCAATGATGTTGGCCACCTTGTTATAACGGCCATCATCCAACTCTTTCATCGCATGAAGAATCCTTCGCTGGACCGGTTTTAATCCATCGGTTATCTCCGGCACCGCCCGCTCCAGAATTACATAGGAGGCGTAATCAAGGAACCAGCTCTGGTACATTTCCGAAAGATGAACCGTCTCCTTTAAAGTACCCGATTCGAGTTCCGGATTCTCCGTGCCGTTATTTGTTTCTTCAGTAGACATTTTAATCAATTAATCAATGCAGATAATGCAGGCAATGCAGATAATGCAGATAATGCAGATAATGCAGATAATGCAGATAATGCAGATAATGCAGATAATGCAGATAATGCAGATAATGCAGATAATGCAGATAATGCAGAT
>CAIYES010000417.1 GCA_903925275.1 uncultured Bacteroidales bacterium | reverse complement strand
TCTCTGTTCCAGAAATGGTAACGGCAACATGAACCCATGCTCCCAAAGCGGGATCAATCAGGCCGCCGTCATTCCAGCTTTCGCCACTGCCAAACCCAACATTTGCTTTATACCGCTGAGATGTACCGCTTGCTTCACGGAAAATTCGCATTCCTTTTGTCCTGCTCGCATCGAAATTGGCCGCACCAAAAGGACTGATTGCAAGTATTCCTGACCGGTCAGGGACGGCATTAGTCTTAGTCCAGAATACGGCGCTGAATTGGTTGGTTTTTACCATATCCGTTGTCGGAAAAGTAAGATAGGAATCGATTGCTCCTGCATAAGCTTTACCTTTTTTGCCATCTGCAAAATTGGGTGATCCAACTTTTGTTGCGGCGGTATTCGAATTTAATTCTTTGTAGTTGTCCTCGAAAGGCATATAAAATACCTCCCCGCTATATTTGGCCACATAGGGTGAATCATGCTGAATAATAGCCTGGATATCTGAAGGGGTCAACGCTTTATTGAAAATCCTCAGCTCATCATAAAAACTGTTGTCCGATAAATGTCCCCAATCCTTAAAATTCGGGGCTCCTGATCCTATTGATAATGATTCGCATCCAGTCCAGTCAACACCTGTGAAAGCCCCGTGACTAACCACCGTACCATTGATATAAACAGCGCACTCGGTTCCGGAAATTGTAAATGCGACATGGGCCCATTGACCGGTTGGTTTAAGACTTGCCGCGGTACCTCCATCGAACCAGCTCTCGGATGCTCCGCTACCTGCATTTAACTTGAAAACCTGTCCATTGGCTCCCGCTTCACGGAACAGTCGAAAACCTTTAGTTCTGCTCGCATCGAAATTTGCTGCGCCTGTAGGACTGATGACCAGAATCCCTGCCCTATCTGGTATCGCGTTTAATTTGACCCACATTGCAGCGCTAAATTCAGCATTTTTCAGTCCTGCAGCAGGAAAAGTGAGGTACGAATCAGTTGCTCCCGCATAGGAATTCAATCCCTTAAGAGCCTGTCCCGCAAACCCGGGAGTCCCAACTTTAGTGGCATCTACAAAAGACACCTTCTCCCCATAATCGCCGTCAAAAGGCATGTAAAAAATTTCGCCTGGGAAAATAGGTACATAAGGAGGCTTTTTCTCGAAATTTATTATTTTATCGGTCACCTTACCTGAAAGGTCGGTGGCCTTAATATCAAGAACATGGACTCCATTTGTCACTTTATCATATGGATATGCCACTACAGCACGGCGGTAATCCTTGAAACTACTGTATTTGGTAAGCTCAGTTCCATCCAACAAAACAGAAATGGATTTCAGTTCAATGTCATCGGTAGCTACAAACTGAATGTTGATAGAGGCCAGCAGTGTAGGAACCTGAATTTTCTGTCCTTCCGCAGGATAACTAACAACCACTAAAGGTGCGGCCAAGTCCGATCCGGGACTGATATGGGTAATCGGGTCGATCCCCTTGTTACATGCAATTGTTAAAACAATGCCTGCTAAGAAAGCTAATATATACTTTGTCGTTTTCATATTCTTTTCATTTTAATGATCAGTACTTTCGATTATTTGCCTTTAAGAGCCGGCAATTGGTCAATCTGAGCCTGTGGATAAGGAAG
>CAIYES010000416.1 GCA_903925275.1 uncultured Bacteroidales bacterium | reverse complement strand
GAAAAAAGTTATTGTAATACTATTATTTATCCTGCCGGGGCTCTTTTCTGCTGAAACGACGTTCGGGCAATTCAGCCTTGGGGTTAAAGTCGGCTACAATGCTTCAAAGCTTTCAACCAATGTCGACTCTGTCAAAACAAGTTTTAAATCAGGATTCCAGTTTGGCGCCTTTGTGCGTATCGGGAAAAAACTCTATGTGCAGCCGGAGCTTTATTACACTACCCAGGGGGGAGTTTTTACCAGCAACACTCAAAACTGGAAACAAACCATCAAAATCGGATCATTGGATGTGCCTGTTTTGATAGGATTTAAAATGATCGATGCCAAATTAGTCAACCTCCGCATCCTTGCCGGTCCAGTGGCCTCATTTGTCGTAAATAAAAGCGTATCCGAAGGCGGGACCAGCCTGGGCCCCATTACGGATGGCGACCTGAAATCGGTGAACTGGTCGATCCAGGCAGGGGTAGGTGTTGATATCTGGTTATTAACCCTGGATGTCCGTTATCAGATCGGGCTAAACCAATTGGTACAGGAGGTTCAGAATTATAAATTTGACTCGAAAAACAACGTTTGGGTTGTCAGTTTGGGATTTAAGATTTTATAGTGACCAGTGACGAGTGACGAGTGACAAGTGACGAATGACAAGTGACAACTGACGAGTGACGAGTGACAAGTGGAGAGGTTTGAGTAAGAATGGCAAATTGATTTGCTGACTGCAGGACACTTCCAATACTACAACTTCCATCAAAATTTTATGAGGGTCAATGGGATTGATTACCGAACGGTGTGGATGGAGGGAAGGTCGGTTTTTTTAATCGAACAGAACCTGCTGCCATTTCAGTTCAGCATTCATGAAGCGAAAAGTTGTGCCGAGAGTTGTCATGCCATTCGCACAATGATGGTGCGCGGCGCGGGTGCCATCGGGGCAATTGCCGGCTTTGCCATGGCGCAGGCGGCATTGGAAGCGCATGAACAAGGTTTCTTATCCTTTCTGCAAAAAGCCAAAACGGAGATTGAATCGACCCGTCCTACGGCCAGAAATCTTTTTTATGCTGTTGAGAAAGTATATGCGGCTGCACTGATCTCACGTTCGGCAGCTGTTTCGGTAGCGCAGCAGGTAGCCGACCGTGATGCGGCCGATTCGCGGAAGATCGGTGAGTTTGGAAGCGAACTGATCCAGGACGGAATGAATATTGAGACACATTGCAATGCCGGCTGGCTTGCCTTTGTTGACTATGGTACCGCTTTATCTCCCATCTATCAGGTTCACCGGCAGGGAAAGAAAATTTTTGTATATGCCGATGAAACCAGGCCTCGCAGCCAGGGCGCCCGCCTCACTGCCTGGGAACTCAACCAGGCAGGTGTTCCGCATACCATCATTCCCGACAATGCCGGAGCGTACCTGATGTCGCTGGGAAAAATTGACATGATGATCGTTGGAGCTGACCGAATCGCCGCCAACGGGGATGTGGCCAATAAAATCGGCACGCTCGAAAAGGCCATTGCAGCCAAAGAATTCGGGGTTCCTTTTTATGTTGCGGCACCTACATCGACTTTCGACCAGGAGTGCCCTGATGGCAAAAGCATTCCCATTGAAGAGCGTAGCGCAGATGAAGTGCTTTTCCAGGACGGGTTGACAAGCGATGGCCGGCATGAAAAAATCCTGGTTTGTTCGCCCGGATCATCTGCATTTAACCCGGCGTTTGATGTGACACCCGCAAAATATATCACCGGAATTATTACAGAAAATGGAATTATCAAAGCAGATGGAGGAACGATAGATCATTTATTAAATGGTAAAATCTGAAATCTGAAATGCGAAATCTGAAATCTGAAATCTGAAATGCGAAATCTGAAATCTGATTGAAGCACAATCATATCAGCAAAAGGCTGAAATTACTACAAGACCGGTTAAATATGAACCAGCGCTGAAAGCGCGTAATATTATTAACCGTGGGTGAAGCCCACGGAAATCATGCTACAATCCAAACCTGAGCCCTGAAAGGGCGATATATTTCACAGATGCAGCAATATGCCGCCCTTTCAGGGCTAAAGTTGGGCGTGGTTTGCAACAACCGTGGGTTTCACCCACGGTTAATTATGTTACGCCACTTTCGTGGCTGATGGCTGACCAAATCCATCACTGGCATGATTGCACTCAATCAACTTTATTAAATAGTAAAATCTGAAATGCGAAATCTGAAATCTGAAATGCGAAATCTGAAATCTGAAATGCGAAATGCGAAATCTGAAATCTGAAATGCGAAATGCGAAATCTGAAATCTGAAATGCGAAATGCGAAATCTGAAATCTGAAATGCGAAATGCGAAATAAAAAATTTTGCACAGCGGTATGAAAAAATGACATTATAAAAAAACCAGCTATGAAATTATCAAGATTGTCCTTGTGGTTCCTTTCCGGAGCATTTATTCTCTGCCTTATGACAGCGGCTTTTGCAGACAATAAACAGGTAAAACCGTCGGTATCGTTAGCAAAAACAACTGCTGACAAAACTAAAGAGAGCGAAAAACAAACCCCTGATAAATTACAACCAACTGTAACAGAAAAACAGAAGGGTGGTGACAAAGCCAAGCCAAAGGAATCGGGCAAAGAAAAGTCAAAGGAAAAGTCAAAGGATAAAGATAAACCCAAGGAAGACTCGGTTTATAATTCAGGCCTGGTTAGCGGATTGAAATTCAGGAGTATAGGGCCTGCTTTTTGTTCCGGTCGTATTGCCGATTTTGCCGTGAACCCTCAAAATCACAGCGAATGGTTTGTGGCAGTAGCCTCCGGCCATGTCTGGAAAACAGTCAACAACGGAACAACCTTCGAACCTGTGTTTGACAACAACGGCGCGTACTCCATAGGATGTGTGGTTATTGATCCGAATAACAGCAACGTGGTTTGGGTTGGCACCGGTGAAAACAACCATCAGCGCTCGCTTGGCTACGGGAATGGCGTTTATAAGAGTTCCGACGATGGAAAAAGCTGGAAAAACATGGGGTTGAAGGATTCGCGTCAGATCGGTAAGATTCTCATCGATCCGCGAAATTCGGATGTTGTTTACGTTGCAGCCGAAGGTTCTGTGTGGGGGCCAGGCGGAGAACGTGGTCTTTACAAAACCACCGATGGCGGTAAGACCTGGAAAAAAGTCCTCGAGATCAGTGAAAACACCGGGGTGAATAATATAATCCTGGATCCCCGAAACCCGGATGTGCTCTATGCTTCATCGGAACAACGTCGGCGCCATGTGTTTACAAAGATCGGCGGCGGACCGGAGACGGCCATTTACAAGTCAACCAATGCCGGGGAATCGTGGGACAAGCTGACCTCCGGCCTTCCGGGAACGGACATGGGTGGCATCGGACTGGCCATCTCTCCCGTGAATCCTGATGTAATTTACGCAATCATCGAATCAAACCCTGATGCAAAGGGTTTTTACAGAAGCAACGACCGTGGAGCCTCCTGGCAAAAGATGAGCGACCATTCGGCCCAGGGACAGTATTACAATGAAATATACTGCGATCCGAAAGATGTAAACAAGGTTTATTCTACTGAAACGGTATCCCAGGTTACCGAGGATGGGGGGAAAACATGGCATCAGGTGGGCAACAACAAACGTCATGTGGATGACCATGCGATGTGGATTGATCCCGACGACACCAAACATTTCTTCATCGGCAGTGATGGCGGTGCTTATGAAACCTTCGACGGCGGCAAAGAGTTTATCTTCAAATCAAACCTGCCGGTGGTGCAGTTCTACCGGGTTCAGGTGGACAATTCCCTTCCATTTTATTATGTTTACGGCGGAACGCAGGACAACAACAGCATGGGTGGCCCATCGCGCACCACGGCCGGTGCAGGTGTGCTAACCGACGATTGGTTCAACACCAATGGCGGTGATGGTTTCTGGTCGCAAATCGACCCGGTTGACCCCAATATCGTGTATGCCGAATCGCAATATGGCGGCATGGTCAGATACGACCGTAAGAGCCAGGAAGCTGTGGATATCAGGCCTGAACCGCGTAAAGGCGAAGACAGCTATCAATGGAACTGGAATACCCCGCTGATTATAAGCCCTCATTCACCTACCCGTCTTTACACGACGGCCAACAAGGTGTTTCGCAGCGATGACCGCGGCAATACCTGGCAGGTTATCAGCGATGATCTTACCGCGAAAATTGACCGCAATACCTGGCCTGTAATGGGAAAATACTGGTCAATCGATGCCGTACAGAAAGATATTTCGACCTCTTTGTATGGAACAATCATCTCCTTTGATGAATCACCCGTGAAGGAAAACCTCCTCTTTGCCGGAACCGACGACGGGTTGATCCAGGTATCGGAGGATGCAAAGACCTGGACAAAAATGGACAAATTTCCGGGAATTCCTGAAAACACCTATGTGAGTGACATTTTTGCCTCTCGCTTTGATGAAAATGTTGTATTTGCTTCATTTGACAACATTCTGCGGGATGATTTCAAGCCCTATCTCCTGAAAAGTGCAGATAAAGGAAAAACATGGGTCTCCATTGCCGGGAACCTGCCTGAAAATGGTACTGTTCACAGCATCATCCAGGATTTTATCAATCCTGACCTGCTTTTCGCCGGGACTGAATTTGGTTGTTTCTTTACGATTGATGGGGGGAAAAACTGGATCCAGTTGAAATCGGGGCTTCCTTCGGTTTGTGTAAAAGACATCACCATTCAGAAACGTGAAAACGACCTGGTGATTGCCACCTTTGGCCGGGGTTTTTACATTCTTGACGATTATACGCCGCTCAGGAACCTTAAAAAAGAGAATCTTGATCAAAACGGTTATCTGTTTCCTGTGAAGGATGCGCTGATGTACCTGCCAACCGATACCAAAGGGTCGCAGGGATCTACGGTTTTCGTGGCAAAGAATCCCGATTTCGGCGCCGTGTTCACCTATTATATTAAAGAGGTTCCCAAGACTAAAAAAGATATCCGGAAAGAGAAAGAAACGGAGCTATTCAAAAAAGGAGACCGCATCCCTCAACCTTCAGAAGCCGACCTGCGTGCCGAAAAACTTGAGATTGACCCGTTCCTGACTTTTACTGTGACAGATGCCAGGGGTGCTCCTGTGCGCATTATCCGCAAAAGCCCGTCGAAAGGAATTAACCGGATCAACTGGGATCTGAGGTACCAGTCGGCCCGGGTTGTGGAAACAGACAAATTTGATCCGTTGAGTGATAATGGCAGTGGCGTTCTGGCTATGCCTGGCAGATACACGGTAAGTCTTTCTCTGACTTCAAATGGAGAGACCAAACCGCTGGCAGGGCCTGTTGAATTCAATGCTGTGGTTCTTAACAATACCACCTTACCAGCCCCTGATCGCAGTGCCATGGTTGACTTTCACAGAAAAGTTGCCGAAATCACCCGGGTTATGCAGGGAACAGAGAATTATGCCGAATCCTTGTACAAACGTGTAACCAGTATGCTTCAGGCCATGAACAGCACGCCCGCTGCCAGCCCTGAACTGATGAAGAAAGCCCGGGAAGTGCAGCTTCAGCTCGATGAAATCCTCAATGTAAAGTTCAACCGCAACACTATCAAACCAAGTGAGGAGGAAAATCCGCCTGCACCGGTGCCTTTGAATTCCCGGTTGGGTAAGCTTACCTGGATCAGCTGGTCTTCAACAGGTGAGCCATCTCAAACCCAGAAAGATGCCTATGCCATACTCGAAGCTGAATTTCCCCCTGTGTACGATCAGATCAAACTAATCGGAGAAACGGAAATTCCGCAACTTGAAAAAGCACTGGAGAATCTGGGTGCACCGGTAACACCGGGAAGGTTGCCGGAATGGAGGAAATAGAAGCGGTAAAAAAAGTGACTTTTCAGACAACCTCCTTCCGGGGATCATCCGCATGCCAGATTTATGTGAAGAATCTGGTGATCTGGTCAGCAATATATTTTATCTGGCTCTTTTTAAGGGAATAATAAAAGGGCAGCCGCAGGATGGTTGAAGAGAACCTGTCGGTATTGGGCAGGGCGCGGCCATCATGCTTATCAAGGAAACAGGGACTTGAGTGAAGCGGAAGATAATGAAAGACTGCACCAATACCATGTTCCTTAAGGGAATGAAGCAGTTTGTCCCTTATCAAACCGGATTCGACCGTAATATAAAAACTACTGCCATTCACCGTTGAAAATTCAGGGATGACGGGTCGCTTAAGGTATCCGCATTCTTCCAGGGGTTTAAGCAATTCACAATATGACCACCAGATTTTTTTTCGTCTGCGCTGGATCTTGTCAAACCGTGATAACTGTGAATATAATAATGCCGCTACAGCATCGGAGGGCAGGAAAGAGGAGCCAACATCGATCCACTGGTATTTATCAATCTCTCCCCTGTAAAAAGCAGCCCGGTTTGTTCCTTTTTCCCAGAGGATCTCCGCTCGTTTCTCATGATCTTTGCTGTTCACTATCAACAAACCACCCTCTCCGGAAATGATATTTTTTGTTTCATGGAATGAAAAAGCGCCAAAATGGCCGATCGAACCCAGGGGGCGTCCACGGAAACAGGAATCAACGGCATGGGCGGCATCTTCAACCACAAATAACATATGATCGGCTGCCAGCTTCATGATCATGTCCATGTTGCAAGCTATTCCACTGTAATGAGCAACCACAATCACCTTCGTTTTTGGGGTGATCAGTTTTTCAATTTCATCAGGATCAATGTTGGGAACCTCACTTAGTGTATCGGCGAAGATGATCCGTGCGCCTCTCATCAGAAATGCATTTGCGGCAGACATGAAGGTAAACGAAGGCATAATCACTTCATCCCCTGGTTCGATCCTGCACAGAAGGCTGGCCATTTCAAGCGCATCGCTGCACGAAGTGGTCATCAGTACTTTCATAAACCCGAACCGTTGCTCAAAAAACCGATGGCATTTTTTTGTGTACTTTCCGTTGCCCGCAATCGTTCCTGAAAGAGCGCCGAGGATCATGTTTTTGCACGATGACCAGGGGAGGTAGGGTTTGTTGAAGGGGAGGAACATGGTGAAATGGTGAAATGGTAAAATGGTAAACGGGTAAACGGGTAAACGAGTAAACGGGTGAATGCGAAATTACCTATTTACCTGTTTACTTGTTTACTAATTTACCAATTTACCTGTTTACCAATTTACCTGTTTGCCAATTTACCTGTTTACCCGTTCACCTGTTCACCCGTTCACCTGTTCACCCGTTCACCCGTTTACCCGTTCACCTGTT
>CAIYES010000415.1 GCA_903925275.1 uncultured Bacteroidales bacterium | reverse complement strand
ATGGAGTTTTTTAGGGTTAAATTTTATGCAAGTGTAATTAAGCTCATGGAGGGGCACTCAAGGAGGAATTGGAATACCGGAAGGCACTGAGGATATGCCGAGAAAATCCTTGAATGAGTGGAACTGTACCCTGGAATGAGGTAATAACTTAGCAGATAATTAATACCTGAACTCGGTCATGTGTACATGTAGAAAACGCATCGGAAATTTACTGGCACTGAATTAATCGGGAAAGGTGGTGGTGAACTGGAGGAGAAAAGAACCAAGGCAACTGGTGGAGATTGTCACTTTTGTGGAGGGAAATATACAGTAGGTGGTGGCTGGAATAGCATGTAACCAGGTTGGATCCCTAGGATCGCAAATTTGATCACAACTATCAAAAAAAACCAGGTAAAATTAACAGCAACGAGAGGAAAGTGGAATTGCTGTGTAGAATAGCACTGGCAGAGCCTATGATGCAATTATTCAAACACATAGACAATCCTCTTGAAAGGGTTTGGCACTATACCATATTTAATATAGCTTCCATAGCCATCTGATGACAGGTCTACACAGTTGTTTAATGGTATATTAATAAAATAATTATGAGGTGCATAGCTGCATTTGGCAGCTAAAAATGACTTTATAAGCGCACTAAAAGCCAACAACTAATCTGTCACTGGGAAAACTTGCTCTTAATAATAGGGCTACGTTGGCAATAATCTTTTATTGTTTTCTATTTTGTTGAATCGCAATGACTATAAGCCAAAGGCATCCTGCAATACCAATAATTATCCCTGCAGTTTTCATATAGCCAGCATAATTAAGCAATGAATATACATGATTCAATTCATTTCCTGAATATGCACTTCCTGCATGTTTAATTGTATTCTCATGTAAAAAATACCCACCAACAAATAATGCCAAACCGATAATTATCACTACTATTGATTTTTTCATAATAAAATATATAACATATGCTCTGATCATAAGGCCTTTCAGATATGCCCCGTTTTTTTAAGTGATCTCTGGCCTTCACTTCAAAATATTACATATAATTCATTATGAGCTATTTAAAAAGGTTGTCATTTACAAAATCTCCAAATGTCTTTGATGTTGATTAGCCTATATTTCAAAGTTAAATTTTATATGATAAATCAATAGTGTAACCAATAAATAAATGGATGTTCATTGCAAGTCTTCGATGTTATGCAAATCAGAAACAAGACAAAAAAGCTATCACCTCATTGAATTGATAAAGAAAATATATTTCGCAAATTATATATCATAGATATAATAATTGCACTATTTTTTTTCATAATAACGGTCCCCACTTTCCCAAGCAAACAACTTTCCTTCAACAAAAAATAATATTAATATAGTTGGTTGAACATCATTTCCCATAGGCACATACACCAAATTCTTATTGCAAATTGTCAGATTGTTATTGCTCATACTGCGTTTAAAATTTCTCAACATATTATCTATTTCTTCTTGTGTTTGAGTTTCCGGATCCAATGTCGTTGCAAACCCGATTAAAGAACCATCCGGTTTTTTCCATGTGAACATATCTCCTTCAATTGTTATTGTCGAACCCACTGCTTTAATCTTCCCTTCCCATTTACCCTCCATTTGGTCTCGATTAATTGAAAAAAACTTATATGTCGATTTATTCGTATCATCTGATTTACTATTAGTTGAATTTATTGTACCAAGTTTATCTGTTAAATTCTCATCATTATAAACGTCGATCGAATGCAGATTAATGATTATGTTGGAACCATTTAAATTAGTCATATAATTTGCACTAAAACTTGTTTGATTAACTATGGAGTAGGTTAGTTTGAAATAAATAGTTCTGTTTATTTGGCCATCAGAATATTTCCGATTTGCAATAAAGTTTCTTGCCTTATCCACAGGATAAGCTAAAACCCAATTAAAGTTTGATATATTTTTTATCTCTCCCACATTAATTTCCATGAAACAATCATCCTTATAGAATGGAATTCTGTACACAATTCGGTACTCATTTTCTGTAAATTTAATTGGAAAAGATGAATTTTCAAAAGAATATTCTCCAAAGGAACCTTGGCATGAAACAGTAAATTTCTTTTCAAAATTCACGCTAGCAATTCCGGTATTAAATTTTGCAGTGATTGATTTTGTGTATTCATGCTTCTTAAACTCATCGTTTCGCGATTGCATGTAGTTAAAATTATCAAAAATATAAGCATAGTGTGTCAACAAATCATCTCCGCATTGGCTATACCCACCACCACTTTTTACAGGAGTTGTGACAGAATAATTGTAAATTTTTGCAAAATAAAAAAAAGCTTGTTCCTTACTAATTTTCTGCGATTGGACATTGTAGGAATACAAATTACAAAGAATAAAGAATATAATTATCAGGATCGAGGGTTTTGTTTTCATATTAGTATGTTTTTATTTGTTAATTACTGGTGATGCGCTAACTTTTTAAAATTGTATAAATAGCTGATATAAAATTGAATATAAACGTTCTTTAATTTTTTTATTTGAATTGACCTGAAGTTTTACAGCACTACTGCGGAACAATGAATTCAGGTAAGTAAGTCTTTGCTCAGAT
Organism: uncultured Bacteroidales bacterium; assembly: GCA_903925275.1. GTDB lineage: Bacteria > Bacteroidota > Bacteroidia > Bacteroidales > FEN-979 > CAIVAT01. The sequence goes on along the minus strand of CAIYES010000415.1, from coordinate 925 downwards.
TGTACAATTTGCTAATTGATGTGAGTTTGAGAAGTATTTAGCTCAGTAAATTTACACCATAATTGCGATATCAGATACACTCTTTGTGATATTATTTTGAATTTTCTTATTTCGACAGCTCTCTATTATTCATTTTGACGAGACGAGAATAAAAAAAGCCCCGGTTTCCCGGGGCCAAAAATCACATGGTACCCTCATCTGCAAAGGAATAATACGCATCTTGGGCAACAATTATATGATCGAGAACCGAAATTTCAAGTAAGGCGCCGGAATCTTTGAGCTTCTTGGTTATTTTCATATCTGCCTCACTTGGTGTTGGTTGCCCTGACGGATGATTGTGACCCAAGATGATCGAGGAAGCATGATGTTCCAGGGCTATGAAGAATATCTTTTTAGGATCAACTACGGTGCCAGAGATTCCGCCCTCAGAAACCTTTACCGTTTTCATGATCTTGTTGGCCCGGTTAAGCAAAAGCATCCAGAACTCTTCATAAGGCAACTCGCCCATCAGGGAGTGGAAAATTGTATACGCATCCTGGCTACGCGAAATTTTGGGTTTGACAACTACTTCGGCAGCATTTCTTCTGCGGGAGAGGGCAAACATGGAAGCAATCTTGCATGCACGTTGTTTTCCGATGCCTTTGACTTTTTGAAGGTCAGAGATTCCAAGCTTCCAGAATTCGCAAAGGTTGTTCTGGCAGGAAGCCATTATTTTCTGAGCAATGTCAAGGGCGTTTTCTCCTGGTGTTCCGGAGCCAATAAGAATACTGAGCAGTTCTGCATCTGAGAGGCTTGCTGTGCCTTTGAGCAATAGTTTTTCGATTGGGATGTCATCTTCTGCCCAAAATTGCATCGGGATTCTGTTCTCGTAGGTTGAGCCATTGACCAGGCCTGGTTGTGAATCCATGAATGATTTTTTCATCTT
>CAIYES010000414.1 GCA_903925275.1 uncultured Bacteroidales bacterium | reverse complement strand
GATTGGCTCTGTGCCTTAGAAATACTTGAATTGTTGAAAATAAATCACATTGACGACAATCTTCAGACGGAGATCACAAAGTTTCTCCAGGCAAAGAAATCGGAAGGAACGACCCTCTCAAGACTAATTGAAGATGGCCTTTCAATGTGTCAGGGGAAAATTTAAAAAAATCAAGTTGTCCATGCAAATCATGGGTAAGCGAAAAAGCTTTTTATGATTTGTTCTCAGTTCCGGGATTTTTCTTGAATTTAATAATCCCCCTGATCAGGATGGTCATGGTGACAATCGTAATCCCAAGCACAAAATACTCAATGTTATCAATGGATGCAGGGATTTTTTTCCCAACAAGATAACCCAGAGGGATCAAGGTTCCTGACCATAAGATTGCACCTGAGATATTGAAGAAACTGAACTTCACGAATTCCATATTTATGGCGCCGGCAAGAATTGGGACAAAAGTACGGACAACAGGAATAAACCGCCCGCCGATAATGGCAATGCCCCCATATTTTTCATAATAGGCATGGGATTTTTCAAGGTGCCGCTGTTTAAAGAAGAAGGTGTCTTTTTTTAGAAAAAGTCGTTTACCAAGAAATTTTCCGGTGAGGAACCCGATTATATTCCCTGCAATGGCAGCAAGGGCAACACTGATTACCAACAACCAGATGTTTACCGACAGATCGTTTCCACAAAGCAAACCCGCGGTAAACAGCAATGCATCACCGGGGAAAATAAATCCAATAATCAACCCGGTTTCAGCAACGATCACAATGAGCAGTAGTGCCAGCCCGCCATAATGGATTAATTTTTCTGAGTTTATGATTATCTCAAAAAATTCCTTCAGATTTTCCATGAAAACAAGATCACTCTGTCTTGATTTCTTCAAAAATCCGGGTTATTTCGTCCCTGTATTTTTCAGGCGCTTCTACATAGCCCCAGCCAAATTCCATTTCCATGATTCCCCCCAGGGCAGTATCATCTGAGGTGACGATCCCGTGCGGAATTTTCCGGTCAGTCAGAATTTCTTCCAATAAACCTGCTTCAAATTCATTGTTTAAAACAAGAATTTTTTCGTAAATTTCCATAATCGGTATTTTTCCTCTAAGATACAATTCTTTCCGAAAAGTACTATGATGAAAATAAGTTTTGGCTTACACAGTTCAATGCAAATTCGGTTTTTACTGTGTTATGTGTCTCTTTGGATCACAAATTCAATATGACACATGGATTTGAAACTGTTGATAATTCCTTGAAATCAACAAAAGATGAAATCAAAATGGTTAAAAGATAATCTCTTTTCTCATTTTGCATCTCAGATTTTAAACCCGGATTTTTCGCAAACGTGATATTTTTGCAACAAGGAAATAGACCAGCGACATGAAAACAGTGCCGCAAATCAACCCTGGGTTCATGGTGACAATGTGTTTTAAACTGGTAAACACCTGCATAAAAAGGATTTGAAAGCCGTGTAGCAGCGGATTAAAAATGGAGGGAAAAGCATTGATAATAGCCGAAAAAATATCGAGGCTGGCAAACATTTGATAAAGGGTTTCCATGGGATATAATTTTCTTTCAAAAGTACGCTTACACGACCCTTCCGTAAATGTTTTTTCTACGAATCACCGAAAAAAAGGGGTTGAACGACGATGACAGGAGGCTGAACAGGATAGGCAGGAATATGGGATTGCTTAATTAAGGTTATCTTTGCCAGGAAATAAATCTGCAAATATTTACCGCATGTTACTTTCTGTCCGCTTGTTACTTGCATTACCATTGTTTTTTATTTTCCCAGCGCTGAATACCTTCGCACAACAGCGAAAAGCCCTTCCAAATCCGAAAAACATCATCATCATGATTGGCGATGGGGTTGGGTATAATCATATTCTTGCAACCGACTACTATCTTGGTATGGTTGCACAGGTGCAGGAAAAGTTCCCGGTTCGACTCGCCATGTCACATTATCCGGCTAAAGCAGGTGAATATAAAGCAGGTAATCCTGGGTCAAACTACTATGCTGCTGCTTATAACCCCTCCACAGCATGGAAAGATACGGCTTTCCTGAAACGGGATTACACCGAATCAGCCGCTGCTGCAACCGCCATTGCAACGGGGTTCAAGACCTACAACAACTCCATCGGGATGTCGGTTGACCAGGATACCTTGACAAACCTTGTTCAATGGGCAAAAGCAATGGGGAAAGCTGCAGGAGTTGTTACAACCGTGGAATTCAGTCATGCAACACCTGCAGGTTTCGTAGCCCACAATATCTCACGGTCAAACTATGCTCAGATTGCCTACGAAATGGTAACCGACAGCCGCTGCGACGTAATCATGGGTTGCGGTGACCCGATGTATGACAACGATGGCATTCGATTGGAGTCAGGCTGGAAAAATGCCAAATATGTCGGCGACAGTACTTTTTGGCAACAAATCATCAAGGGGAGTGGCTGGCAGACAGGATTTCTGGTCAACGGGAAACAGAAAACCATAGGTGATTGCGACGGAGATGGAAAACCTGATGCATGGACCCTCATTCGCAATCTCAACGATTTCCGTGCGCTTCAAAAAGGAAAAACCCCTAAACGGGTGCTGGGATGTCCGAATATTTATGAAACTCTTCAGCAATCGAGGACAGGCCGTAATGGTGAAACAAAAAGTTCAGCACCATATATCACTCCGCTTATTGGAACCGTTCCCATGCTGGCTGAGATGGTGGGTGGTGCTTTAAATGTACTTGACAATAATCAAAAGGGATTTTTCGTAATGATTGAGGGTGGTGCCACCGATTGGGCTTCACATTCCAACCAGAAAGGCCGGCTGATCGAAGAGATGAAAGGGTTTTTTGAAGCCGTTGATGCTGTGTGTGCCTGGGTTGAAAAGAACAGTAGTTGGAATGAGACCATGCTGATCGTCACCGGTGATCATGAAACCGGTTTACTCTGGGGTGAAAAACCATTTATGCCGCTGGTTGACAAGGGAAAGGGTAACTTGCCGGTTATGAATTTCAATTCGAATGATCATACAAACTCGCTCATTCCATTTTATGCAAAAGGAGCGGGGAGCGAACTATACCTTAATTTTGCTGATGAACGCGACAGCGTTCGTGGCCCTTTTATTCAGAATACGGAGATTGCGCAACTCATCCATTTACTCTGGGTTAAGTAGCTTTACTTTTATATTCAAGGTGTGTCGCTTGAACTGTTACGTAGTTCTTTCCGCATTTCCAACACTTTCTCGCTGAGTTGACTGAGTAAAACAGCGATACTCTCCCGGAAGTATTTTACTAATTTCGGTAATTCCTCCAGATTTTTCCTATTTTTGGCGTAATCCTCAATATGATTGATGTTTAACCAAAAATTTCCTGTAATGAGGAGCTCAAGGCTTGACTTGATCTTATGGGCGGCCTTTGCGACATTTTCAATATTGTTTTGCTCAAATGCAGCAACAAGTACTGCTGAATCTTCTGGTGTCACTTCGATGAATTTCTCTATGATTCCGATAATTTCGGCCTTATCGTCACCGAACAGTTCCGTGAGTTTTCCCAGATCATAACACAGCTCCCGGCCTTCAGCACTGGAACGCCTGGTTTGTGCAATTGTTTCTGAGTCGGATAGATACTGCGGAGCAATGCCAAAGGTCGACAGAAGCTGGCTATAAAGTGTCTCTTCTTCAAAAGGTTTGGTGATGTACCCGTTCATGCCTGCTTCAAGCGTCTTGCCAATTGCTTCTTTCGTTGCAAATGCGGTAAGCGCGATTATTGGTGTGGAAACATTAAGTTCATTGCGAATAATCCTTGTAGCAGATACTCCATCCATTACCGGCATTTGCATATCCATCAGGATGAGGTCGTATTTCTTCTTTCTGACCTTTTCGATGGCTTCTTTGCCGTTTGAGGCAATATCCGCCAGGGTATTCCACTTCTCAAGGATCGACTTGGCAATAAACTGGTTGAATTCGTTGTCCTCAACCACAAGGATGGCCTTCCCCTTGAGGGTATTCGGGTCTATAAATATTTTCCGGTTCACTTCACGGAGTACTGCTGCATCTGTGGTTTTAAATTTTAGTGTGAAAAAAAACCTGCTGCCAGTTCCTTTTTCACTATCAACCATCAGGTTGCCGCCCATAAGTCCGACTAATTGCTTGCTGATGGCCAGCCCGAGCCCGGTTCCGCCATAGATACGGGTGACGCTTTCATCTTCCTGCTTAAATTTCTCGAATACATTCTGTAGATTTTCCTTGCTGATTCCGATTCCGGTATCGGAAACCGAAAAAAGGAGGGTTGCACTGTCGCCGGATTCCTGTATCAGGCTGCAGGAAAGGTCAACCCCTCCGGTGAAAGTGAATTTTATGGCATTATTCACCAGGTTTGAAAGGACTTGCTGAAGCCTGACAGGATCACCAATAACGGCTCTTTGAAGCGGGATATCCATGGATGTTGTAAGCGCTATGGTTTTCTCTTCGGCAGCATGGGAAAGGTAACTGTATACCCTGTCGAGGATTTCTTTCAGGTTGAACGGGATGTTCTCGAGTTCGACCTTGCCGGCCTCAATCTTAGAGAAATCAAGTATCTCGTTGATGATTCCGAGAAGATTTTCACCGGAGATCAGCAATTTATCGTTCAGGATCTTTTGATCGGCGTTCAGTCGTGTATCCTGCATAAGCCGTGAAAGTCCAATCACGGCGTTGAGCGGTGTGCGGATCTCGTGGCTCATGTTGGCCAGGAAAGTGCTTTTTGCCATGTTTGCCGATCTCGCCTCATCCATGGCTTTTCGGAGGTCTTTCTCAATCATCACACGGGCTGTGGTATCCCGGTATTGCCAGAGGTTTCCAAGGAACTTCTCATTTAAGAAGATTGGAATATAATCGCGTTCGAAGATTCGTCCGTCGGCCAGTTCGAGCTGTTCCCCGGTCACAGGTATTTTTTCACGGAGAATGGCCACAATCCGGCTGACAAAATTTTCGGGATCGGTAAACATGCCTTTGGATTGTTCTGCTGAATCAGAACAGTCGGATCCGATCAGCAAATCAGGCTCAACCGGGATCCCGAACATGTCACAGAAAGTCTTGTTAACCAAAGCGATATTTCGATCCTGGTCTTCAACAAGGATACCTGACTGGAGGTTTTTAATTAGGGTTCCAAGCCTTATGGTGATGGCTGCAAGGTGGTCGTGCGCTTTTTTCTGCTCTGCAGTGTTCACGATGGTTGCATAAATTCCGCCGGCAATGTTGCAGATAATGGAAAGAATAACCTGATACTCCTCGTGAAAGCGGTTTTTCTGTGAACTGACGATGCCAAATGCACCTACGGGCTGACTTCCGTTGAGAACAGGTAGATAGAGCCTGGAGCGAACCACGAAACTGCGTTTTGAAGACATTGTACGTCTGTCAGGATCATTATCGGTATCAGGGATATCTAGTGCCTGACCAGATTTGAAAACATAGCCAGGATGTCTGTCCATGGCAGTCTGGTCTGCCTCGGCGCGTTCTTCATCCGTGAACCCCTTTGCAATTAATAGTTTTAGTCTTTTTTCCGTGAAATCGTAGAGGTACAGTCCTGATGATTCAATGTCGAGCAGATCATCAAGTACTTCACTGACAACTTTGGCGAGTTCTTCAATGGTTGCAATTGTTCCGAAATGCTGTGCAAATCGGTTAAGCCTTTTCAGAACCTCAAGCTGATCGTTGATTTTTATCATCCAACATCATATTAGAGTGAATCCAGCGCTGCACTGGCGCATTCCTGGTCTTTTAAATAATGTCCGCCACTGATCCCGATGGCTCCGATAACCTGATTTCCTGATAAAATTGGCATACCGCCACCCATCAGCATAAAATCCCTGAAATCATGTACGCCTTCACGCATGATCGGATCGTCCTTGATGAAACTGAACCAGGCTTCACCGGTAGGCAAACCGAATCCCACTGCCGTGACTGCTTTTTTTCGCGAAGCATCCACCGCGATAAGTGGTGCATTGTCCATACGGGCAAAGAGTTTGGTGATCCCACTTTCATCAACAATTGTAACCGCAACAGAAATGCCCAATTCCTTTGCCTTGAGGATCGCTACCCGGATCATCCGTTCTGCATCGGTAAGGCTGACCGATCTTTTGCAATAGTCTTCCATTTTTTTCTCCGATTTAGATTAATAGTTCTCATTTAAAGTGCGGAGGCATCCTAAAAACCGGTAAAGATGTAAATTTACATATTTTCAATATACAACCGTTGCTCTTTTCACACCGCTGTAATTCACTTTTTTCACTTCACTGAGGTATCTGATCAGCATGTTGGTTGTTGTCAATGTGGTTGTGGTTCCCTGATCTTTATGATCGAATTTATAGGCACTGGCCATATATTTGTTCATTGCAACGCTGTATTCCTGCACAGGATCAAGTGGTTTGCCCGATTTATCGAACAATTCAACTTTTGCACACTGCATCTTTCCGTCGTCGGTAATTTTATAGGTCATACCGGATACCTGCAGGTCAATATCTTTCTCATGCCGGTATCCATAACATATCAGGGATTTTATCTCATCAGCCTTCATTGAAAACAAGACCACCTGATTGTCAAACGGATCGAGTTTGTAAATATCCCTGAGCGTGATATTTCCTTCAGCTAAGGAAAGTACGCGGATTCCACCTTTGTTTTGAAAAGCGAAATCGACCTTAAGCTGATTGGTTATGGCATCGGCCATCATGCTGCCCAATTGATCAAGCCCTTCAATTGGTTTTTCCGCAACACCAACCACCCGGTCGAACTCTTTGTTGTTGTTATACTGGTCGATGAGCACACGGATTTCATTTTTTTCATGTTTCAGGGAACTAAAGGGGATTACTTCGTCATGACGATCAACAATGTGACCGTTGCTGATCAGCAGGGTGGTTTTTCCGATGTAGGTTAGATTTGATCCGGCCTGAACAATCATCACGCCGTTTTCCATGCGTGGTTTTTCAAGTAGTGAATGAGAATGTCCCCCGATAATCAAATCAAACTGGGGGATGGAATCGGCGAGGCGGATATCATCTTCAATTCCCAGGTGAGAAAGGCCGATCAGATTACCATATCGCTTTTTAAGCCAGGTATAATCCCGTGCCATCGACAGCCCGTTAAAAAATTTGATCCCGGTTAAATGTGTCGGAATAGAACTTGGTAATCCGTTGTCATCAAGTTGGATAAGTCCCAGGATAGCAATGGAATCGCCGGCTTTCGTGCCAAGTACCATGTAAGGTTTTACCGGACCGATTACAGAAGCAGAAGCATCGAGGTTGCAGCAGATAAAGGGGAACCTGGCTTGTTCAAGCCTTTTATGCAGGGACTCCTGCCCCATGTCGAATTCGTGATTGCCTAATGCACTCACATTAAATCCGCAATTGTTCATCAGATCGATCATGGGATAACCTTTCTCAGGTATCATATCCACAACAGGATTTCCCGTAAAATTATCGCCTGCAGCAACCAGGATGACAAAGGGATGGAACTTCCGCAAACTGTCGGCAAGATAAGCCAGCTTGGCCATATTGTCGATTTTGGCATGCATGTCATTTGCATGGAGGATGATGATTTCGGTAGGTTTTTTCTGTCCCGTTTTCTGTGGAAAACCAATGACCGGGAGCAGAAAAAATATTCCACAAAGCAAGATACAATATCGATTATTCATAGGTAGTCGTTTTTGCAAAATTACAAAACTACATTGGTTATTTATAAAAAGTAAAAGCCACTGCCCGATGAACCCAACGATTCGCCCAGGCAGTGGCTTTAGCGGATATTTAAAACGAGCAGACTATCTTGTGCAGATCAGCGTTCCGTCCTCCTTCAGACGAACGGTGATATGTGTTTTGTCCATCCGCAGATTTAAAAAAAGTTCATTGAATTTTTCCGGTTGCAGCAAACATGGGGAAATTGGATTAATTTTGTATAACAGTGAAGGCCATGGAAGAAAGGGATTTTAGCAATGAATTGCATTATAGTGCTTCGCGGAGCAGTGGGCCCGGCGGGCAAAATGTAAATAAGGTAAGTTCCAAAGTGGAACTGCGGTTTCATGTTGCCTCATCGGTGTTGCTTTCGGATGCCGAAAAAGAGATGATCAAGGAAAAGCTTGCCACGAGAATCAACGCAGCCGGCGAACTGATTCTCGTTTCGCAAGTGGAAAGGTCGCAGTTGAAAAACAAGGAGCGGGTAACAGAAAAGTTCTATCTCCTGGTTTCGCGCGCTTTGACTCCACGCAAGAAACGCAAAGCAACCAAACCATCGGCGGCATCACGGGAGGAACGGCTTGAAACAAAGCGCAGGCAATCGGAGAAGAAGGCGAGGCGGAACGCCAGTTTATAGCTTAATGGTACGCTCAAGTTCGCGCAGATTTTCCAGCTTTTTTTTCTGCAGAAAGCTGTGGATATCTCCCAGATGTTCCTTAACCCGTTTATTGCTAAATTCAAATACCTTATTTACCAATCCATCTAAGAAATCGCGGTCATGCGACACCAGAATCATTGTGCCATCAAAATCCTGAAGTGCACTTTTTAAAATGTCTTTGGTCTTCAGGTCAAGGTGGTTGGTTGGTTCGTCGAGGATCAGCAGGTTCACGGGTTCGAGAAGCAGTTTGATCATGGCCAGGCGTGAACGCTCGCCGCCTGAGAGCACCTTTACTTTATTGGAGGAAAGGTCGCCTCCAAACATGAACGCTCCGAGGATATCCCTGATCTTCGCCCGTATATCACCTTTGGCTGCATCGTCGATGGTTTGAAACACGGTGATTTCCTCATCCAGCATTGAGGCCTGGTTCTGGGCAAAGTATCCGATCATGATGTTATGGCCGATTGTCAAAGTGCCTTCGTAGCCCTTTTCGCCCATTATCGCTCTCACCAGGGTTGACTTTCCTTCACCGTTTTTTCCTACAAATGCAACCCGTTCACCGCGTTCGATGCTGAGAGAAACATCTGAAAAGACAAGGTGTTCCCCGTAAGATTTCGTAAGTTCACTGAGGATCAGCGGATAGCTGCCCGACCGTGGCGATGGTGGAAATTTCAGACGAAGGGCAGAGGTATCCTCCTCGTCGATCTCCACGAGTTCAAGTTTTTCAAGCATCTTTACCCTTGACTGAACCTGCAGTGTTTTGCTGTATGTGCCCTTGAACCGTTCGATAAACTCCTGTGTTTCTGCGATCATCTTTTGCTGTTCATCATACTTCTTCTGCTGCTGTTGGCGCCTTTCAAACCGGAGTTGCTGGTAAGTGGAATAGTTTACCTTGTAGTCATAGATGCGCCCCATCGTTACCTCAATAGTTCGTGTGGTGATGTTGTCAACGAAGGCTCGGTCGTGGGAAATCACAATCACTGCTTTGGCGCTGTTGATCAGAAACTCTTCCAGCCATTGAACCGACTCGATGTCCATGTGGTTGGTAGGCTCATCAAGCAGAATGAGGTCGGGTTTTTGCAGCAGGATTTTGGCCAGTTCAATTCGCATGCGCCAGCCTCCGCTGAATTCGCCGGTAGGACGATTGAAATCACTTCGTAAAAAGCCCAATCCGAGCAATATCTTTTCAATTTCTGCATCGTAGTTAATATCTTCAATGGAATAAAAGCTTTCGCTCAATAATGATAGCTCTTCGATGATTTTATAATAATCCTCCGATTCATAATCGGTACGACTGGTAAGCTGTCTGTTAAGCTCATCGATCCGGTTTTTCATGTCGAAAATGGATGCAAAGGCCCGGTAGGTTTCTTCGAATAACGTACGGCTGTCGACGGTCAACAGTTGCTGGGGCAGGTAAGCGATCACGGTGCCTTTGGGTGCCGATACCCGTCCGCTTGTAGGCGGTCGCTCACCGGCAAGGATTTTGAGTAGTGTCGATTTGCCTGCGCCGTTCTTCCCCATGAGGGCTATCCGGTCATTTTCGTTGATGACAAACGAAACATTCTTAAAAAGTATGGTTCCTCCAAATTCAACGGTAAGGCCTTCGGCTGCGATCATGGGGTGGTGTAGAGATTAGTTGAAAAAGTGACAAATGACAAGTGACAAGTGACGAATGACGAGTGACGAATGACGAGTGACGAATGACGAGTGACAAGTGACAAGTGACTATGCCGGCGCAACACTTATTTGTCATTCGTCACTTGTCATTTGTCACTTAATACAGTTTGTTTCGCTGTTCCCTGATCTTTTCGTCGGTCACATAGTCGTCGTACTCCATGCGTTTGTCGATCATTCCTTTGGGGGAAATTTCGATGATGCGGTTGCACACTGTTTGAATAAAAGCATGGTCATGCGATGACATCAGGATGTTTCCCTTGAATTTCATGAGCGTATTGTTGAATGCCTGGATTGATTCAAGGTCGAGGTGGTTGGTGGGTGTGTCGAGCATCATGACATTGGCATTCCGGATCATCATCCGGGCAATCATGCAGCGCACCTTTTCGCCTCCTGAAAGCACCCTGGTTTTTTTATAAATTTCCTCACCCGAGAAGAGCATTTTACCCAGAAATCCCCGGAGGTAATTTTCGGTGGTATCATTTGAAAATTGTCCAAGCCATTCCATCAGGTTGAGATCCGTTTGAAAAAGTTTTTCGTATTCCAGCGGCAAATAAACTTTTGTAATGGTCTGACCCCATACAAATGAACCGGAATCGGGTTGTTCATGACCCTTGATGATTTCGAAGAGGGCGGTCATGGCACGAGTATCTCTTGAAAGAAATATCACTTTATCCTCTTTCTGCATGGTGAAACTGACGTTTTTAAATAACAGAACGCCATCTGCAGTTTTACTTAATCCCTTCACTTCGAGGATGGTATTGCCAGGTTCGCGGTCGGGGGTGAAGATGATACCAGGATATTTCCGGGTCGATGCCTTGATCTCTTCAATATTGAGTTTCTCAATCATCTTTTTCCGGCTGGTTGTCTGTTTCGATTTCGAAGCGTTGGCGCTGAAACGGGCGATGAATTCCTGCAGTTCCTTCTTGCGTTCCTCAGCTTTTTTATTCTGTGCAAGTTGCTGTCGCAGTGCCAACTGGCTCGATTCGTACCAGAAGCTGTAATTTCCCGGAAACTGTTGAACCCGTCCGAAATCGATATCGACGATGTGGGTGCAGATGGAGTCGAGGAAATGCCGGTCGTGCGAAACAACCAATACGGTGTTTTCGAAGTTGGCAAGATAGCCCTCCAGCCAGTTCACGGTTTCAAGGTCGAGGTCGTTGGTGGGCTCATCCAGCAGCAGGTTATCAGGTTTCCCGAAAAGTGCCTGCGCCAGGAGCACTTTTACCTTGTCCTTGGCATTCAGTTCGCGCATCAGTTTTGGGTGCAAATCCTCTTTGATCCCCAGCCCGCTTAGCAAACTGGCCGCGTTGCTTTCGGCATTCCAGCCATCGATGGCGGCAAATGTTTCCTCCAGTTCCGAAGCCCTGTTGCCATCTGCCTCCGAAAAGTCTTCTTTGGCATACAGCATATCCTTTTCATTCATAATCTCCCACAATTGCGAATGCCCCATCAACACGGTTTTGAGCACAGCGCAGTCATCAAATTCGGCATGGTTCTGCTTGAGCACCGAAAGCCGCTCTCCGGGTCCAAAGGTCACAGACCCTTTGGTATTGTTCATTTCTCCATAAAGCAGTTTCAGAAAAGTGGATTTTCCGGCGCCATTGGCCCCGATGATCCCGTAGCAGTTGCCGGGTGTAAACACCATGCTGACATCCTGGAACAGGATGCGTTTGCCAAACTGGATTCCCAGGTTTGAGACTGTAATCATTTAATTATATGTTTGTTATGTTTGATGTAAAGTTGTCAGGAAAAAGTGTGCAAAGGTACACTTTTATTGCGTACAATGAGCCTTTGGGTTTGGAATTTTTAGGAATTCAGGTTATTCATAAAATCAGCAGGACAAACAATTATTTGCAACCATGATGCTATTTTATTCACAAAACATATGGCGGGAGGGTAATTTAATTATTTTTGTTGTAATCATCACCCGGCAATAATTATTCATTTTCAACTATGTTCACGATAACTGCTTTCATTCATGCACTATACTGCATCATCATTATCCGGAAAATTAACTTGAGTTGAAATTGACGCATGATATTTTTATCCTGTCATTCATGATCATGAACACAT
>CAIYES010000413.1 GCA_903925275.1 uncultured Bacteroidales bacterium | reverse complement strand
TCACAATTTACCATTTCACAATTTACCATTTCACTATTTCACCATTTCACAATTTCACCATTTTAGAGCCGAGGCATGCCTCGGCTCTACGATTGGTTATTTGTTTCGTACAAACGTACAAAAAAATCCCACTAATTTCTCATCTTTGTATCAGAATTATGAAAATCCGACTTTTACTTACCGGGAAAACAGATGAAGATTACCTAAAAACGGGTATTCGAGAATATGAAATGCGGGTAAAGCGTTATGTATCATTTGAGATCATCGAAATTCCTGCTTTAAGGAACCTGGCCAATCTTTCTCAGGGGGAACAAATGCTGCGTGAATCAGAAGTTATTCAAAAGCAAATTGCGCCAGGGGATGTTGTTGTTTTGCTCGATGAACATGGTAAGGAAATGCGTTCAACCGAATTCGCCTCGTTTCTGAACAAACAATTTTTATCGGGCAGTAAAACCTTGATCTTTATAGTGGGAGGTCCATTTGGGTTCGATCCTTCCCTGAAAAAAAAAGCATCAATTATACTTTCCCTCTCCAAGATGACGTTTTCACACCAGATGGTACGGCTTTTTTTCACAGAGCAGCTTTACAGGGCCATGACAATTCTTCGTGGTGAGTCTTACCATCATGAATGAAGTTCGGAACGCGCATCAGCATTAACAAATTTTTAACGAAAAGGTTAACAAAAATTAACATCAATACTTGTCCTGCAATTTTTTCATTTCATAAATTTGTACCCTCAAAATTTATATAACATGGTTGAAACGGACATCAAAGAATTGAACGATCGTATCCAAAGGGAGAGCGCGTTTGTCGATATGGTGACGATGGAAATGCACAAAGTAATCATCGGGCAGAAACAGATGATCGAACGGCTTATGATCGGTTTGCTGGCCAACGGGCATATTTTGCTTGAAGGTGTTCCTGGTCTTGCTAAAACGCTGGCAATAAAATCGCTCGCAAATTGCATTGATGCCAAATTTAGTCGCATCCAATTCACCCCCGACCTACTTCCGGCCGACTTGATCGGTACGTTGATCTATAGTCAGAAAAACGAGGAATTCAAGATCCGCAAGGGTCCTATTTTTGCTAATTTCATTCTTGCCGACGAAATAAACCGTAGTCCGGCCAAAGTACAAAGCGCTTTACTTGAAGCGATGCAGGAGCGGCAAGTGACCATTGGTGACGAAACATTCGTGTTACCTGAACCTTTTTTAGTGCTTGCAACCGAAAATCCTATTGAGCAGGAGGGAACTTATCCGCTGCCTGAAGCACAGGTTGACCGCTTTATGCTTAAGGTTATTATCGGTTATCCGGAAAAGAAGGAGGAGAAGCTGATCATCCGGCAAAACATTGGCAATGAAACTTTCAAAACCAGTCCGATTATAAAAACCGAAGATATCATGCGCGCCCGTGCAATTACCCGTGAAGTTTATCTTGATGAAAAGATTGAAAATTACATCACGGACATTGTTTTTGCAAGCCGGTTCCCCGCTGAATATAAACTCAAGAAATTCGAAGGACTGATTAATTATGGTGGATCACCCCGTGCCAGCATCTACCTGGCTCTGGCTGCCAAGGCATATGCATTTATCAAACGTCGCGGCTATGTGATTCCGGAAGATATCCGTGCAGTTGCACACGATGTTCTGCGCCACCGCATCGGACTCACCTATGAAGCAGAAGCTGAAAATATCACAACAGAAGATATCATCAGTGAGATTCTTAATACGGTAGAAGTGCCGTAACCAGATTTCGCCAGTTCGCCAATTCATAATTCGCTACATTTCGCTTTTTATCTATGGAATCCTCTGAGCTTTTTAAAAAGGTTCGTAAAATCGAGATTAAAACCCGGGGACTGAGCAATCAGATCTTTTCGGGAGAGTACCACTCTGTATTCAAAGGGCGTGGTATGGCTTTCTCGGAGGTGCGCGAATACCAGCCTGGCGATGATATACGAAGCATTGACTGGAATGTTACTGCACGTTTCAACCATCCTTATATAAAAATTTATGATGAGGAACGTGAACTTACCGTAATGCTGCTTATCGATGTGAGCGCATCCAACCAGTTCGGAACCCGTAAGTCATTTAAGCAGGAAATGATTACAGAGATCGCAGCGGTACTGGCCTTCAGCGCGATCCAGAACAACGATAAAGTAGGGGTGATCTTTTTTAGTAAAACTGTTGAAAAGTTTATTCCTCCAAAAAAAGGTACATCTCACATTTTAAGGATCATCCGTGAACTTATCGAATTCAAACCACAGCAGCAGGGTACCAATCTCACAGAGCCTTTGCGTTATTTTACAAATGTCATAAAAAAACGTTGTACAGCGTTTTTGTTAAGCGATTTTCTTGACCGGGGATTTGAAGATGCCATCAAAATTGCAAATAAAAAGCATGACCTGATTGCTGTGCGGATATACGACACAAGGGAAACCGAATTGCCTGATGTGGGGCTGATCCGGGCAAGGGATGCCGAAACCAATAATCAGATATGGATAGATTCGTCGGACCGGAAGGTTCGTAGACAATATAATAATTGGTACAAGGCACATTGCGAATATATCAACGATACATTTTTGCGCAGTGGGGTGGATGCTGCTGAAATAAAAACTGATGAAGATTACATAAAGCCATTGATGAAGCTGTTTAGGAAAAGAAGTGCGAGGAGATAATGAAAAGTGTTAAGTGTTAAGTGTTAAGTGGACGTTGAAATGTTTAGGATGAAGGTTTTAAGGATTTGCATTTTAGCAGTTGTTTTGCTTTCGATGGTTCTGGGGAGTTTTGCCCAAGAGGTCGGCGTTGTTGCGAAGCTTGATACAAACGCCATGCTCATCGGGGATCATGTAGGGATGACCATAAAATATACAGGGCCGGCTAAGTCGCAGGTTCTCTGGCCTTTTCTGCCAGATACCATTCTTGGGAATATCACGGTTATAGGCCGTGGCAAAGTAGATACAACCTATACAAAAGATAAAAAATCGGTCACTTATTCACAACAAGTGAATTTAACCTGTTACGATTCAGGATTTTATACTATCCCTTCCATCCCTTTCCATTACAGACTTTTACCTGACACTTCCCGTAATGTAGCCACCACTACCATGATTTTCCTGGCTGTACATACTTTGAAAGTCGATACCACACAGGCGTTTAAACCTATCGTCGGACCGCTTAAAGTGCCTATCACTTTCCGTGAAATATTGCCCTGGATTTTAGTTTCCCTTGCCGCTATTGCGCTTATTGTTACCGGGATATGGTATTTCAGGAAGCGAAAAAGGAAAGAACCAATTTTTCAAATGAAACCCAAGGTTGCACTTCCGCCAAACGAAAAGGCACTTCAGGAATTTGAAAAATTGAGGATGAAAAAACTATGGCAGAATGGAAAAATTAAAGAATATCACTCCGAATTGACCGAAATTTTACGAAGGTACATTGAAGATCGCTTTCAGGTGCCTGCATTGGAACAAACCACTGCTGAAATTACCGGGAGCTTTTACAACAATGCGGATTGTCCGCGAAGCACGCTTGATAAACTTAACCGCCTGCTGATCCTTGCAGACATGGTCAAGTTTGCCAAGGCACAACCCGTTGCAACTGAAAATGATAAAAGTCTCACCGACGGAATTGAATTCGTGAATGAAACCACTGTCGGGATGGTAGGGAAAGTTGAATAAATTATTGACAAGTGACAAGTGACAAGTGACAAGTGACAAATGACAAGTGACAAGTGACAAATTACCTGATACCGGATATTTTTTTCTTTTTTTTGTTATGTGTTTTTGACTTTTAATTTTTTATGTATAAATCTCTTAGCTTCGGCAATCCTGGTTTTCTCTTTCTGCTCCTGATCATTCCGGTGCTGATAGCCTGGTATTTTTACCGGAGAAAGAAACATACCGCCGATTTGCAGGTGAGTAGTATCGAAGGATTTGCAATGGTGGGGCGAAACCTGAAATTTTATGTTTACCATGGCCTGTATGTGATTCGTTTGGTGGCTTTAACGCTCCTCATTGTGGCCCTGGCCCGTCCTCAAACCAGTCTGAGCCGGCAGGATATCAGCGTGGAAGGCATTGATCTGGTAATTGCATTGGATGTAAGCGGTTCCATGTTGGCCATGGATTTTAAACCCGACCGTCTGGAGGCGGCAAAAGATGTGGCCATTGAGTTCATCGACGGCCGGCCGAATGATCGTATCGGGCTGGTGATCTTTAGCGGGGAAACATTTACACAATGCCCGCTTACCACAGATCATGCAGTACTTAAAAACCTTTTTCGCGATATACATAGCGGTATGATTGACGATGGTACTGCATTGGGAGATGGATTGGCCACTGCGGTTAACCGACTGCGTGGCAGTAAAGCAGTCAGCAAGGTGATAATTCTGCTTACCGACGGTGTAAACAACATGGGTTCGCTTGACCCGCGTTCAGCTTCTGAAATTGCCAAACTTTACGGGATACGTATTTATACTGTCGGTATCGGCACCATGGGACAAGCCCCTTACCCGATGCAAACTCCCTATGGGATGCAAATCCAGATGGGAGAAGTTAAGATTGATGAACCCTTGCTGATTGAGATTGCAAAAGCAACAGATGGGAAATATTTCCGCGCTACCAACAACGCTAAATTGCGGGCCATTTACAAGGAAATTGATAAAATGGAGAAATCGAAGATAGATGTTACCGAATTTCGTAAAAAGAAGGAAGAGTTTTTACCATTCGTTCTGGTTGCCTTCATCCTGCTCGGAATCGAAATGCTGCTGAGATATGTTTACCTTAAGAATATACCCTAAAACTACAAATGACAAATGACAAATGACAAATGACAAATGACAAATGACAAATGACAAATATTGGTTACATTATCTCAGAAAAAGTAATATTATAAAAACGAATTGTCTTAACACTTAACTCTTAACACTTAACACTTAACACTTAACACTTAGCACTTGTTCAGGTTCGCTCACATAAATTATTTTTACCTTCTGGCTCTTATTCCGGTTTTAATTGGATTTCTTCTTTTTTTCCTGTTGTGGAAGAAAAAAACCTTGTTGAAGTATGGCGATTGGGCGGTTATCCGGCAACTTATGCCTGAATACTCGATTGGGAAGCAAATTCTGAAATTTATCGGAATGACAGTTGCCCTTATCTTTCTGATTTTGGCTCTGGCTGATCCGCAAACCGGTTCACGAATTGAAAAGGTCAAACGCAAAGGCATTGATCTGATGATTTGTCTTGATGTTTCCAATTCGATGATGGCACAGGATATCAAGCCCAACAGGCTCGAACGCGCAAAACAATCGATATTGCGACTCATTGATAACCTTGAAGGTGACCGTCTGGGGATCATCGTATTCGCCGGGAAAGCTTATACGCAACTGCCCATTACGACCGACTATGCCGCAGCCAAGATGTTTACCTCTTCTATCAATACCGGGATCGTTCCAACGCAGGGAACGGCAATTGCCGAAGCCATTGAGGTTGCATCAAACGGTTTCGGAGAATCGAAACACAATAAGGCGATCGTTGTCATCACTGATGGAGAAGACCATGAGGGTAATGTACTTGAGCAATCCGAAGCAGCGTTAAAAAAGGGGATCACGATTTATGCCATTGGTATGGGATTGCCTGAAGGGGCTCCAATCCCGATATTCACCGGCAATGTTCAGACTGGTTACAAAAAGGACAGCGAAGGACAAACCATCATGAGTAAACTCGATGAAACGTTGTTGCAGCGAATCGCAAGCATTGGCAAGGGTATGTATGTAAGAGCCACCACGTCCGAGACAGGACTGAACAAAATATTTGAAGATATCAGTAAGATCCAGAAATCAGAGATTGAAGAAAAGCAATTCAGTGACTATGAAGACCGTTTTCAATACTTCGTGGCGCTAGCCTTATTGCTGTTAATCGTGGACCTGTTTGTTTTTGAACGCAAAACACAATGGCTGAAGAAGTTCAGACCGTTTGAAAAAAGTTGATTAACAAGTGAGTAATGAATAACGAATGATGAATTTTGATTTTTATGTTGGAAATTAATAACAAGATACTTTTACTTATTTTCCTTCTTTATGGGCTGGGTTCTTATGCCCAGAAAGAGAATACATTGCTACGCGAGGGAAACCGCGAATTTGATAAGAAAGAGTATAAAGAAGCTGAGAAAGATTACCGGAAGGCACTTGAGCTGAACAAGGAATCGTTAAAGGGGCAATTTAACCTCGGTACGGCAGTTTATAAGAACAACAATTTCGAAGAATCGGCAAAAATTTATTCTAATTTAGCCGGAAATAAGTTAGATCGTGATGTCAAATCAAAGGTTTATCATAACCTCGGAAATTCATTTTTGCAATCTAAGGAATATGAAAAAAGCATCGATGCATATAAAAATGCCTTGATGAATGATCCTAAAAATAATGACACCAAGTACAATCTGGAATATGCCAAAATGATGCTTAAAAAGCAGCAGCAGCAGCAAAATAAAGAGAACAAAGATAAAAAGGACGATAAAAAAGATCAAAAAGACAAACAGGATCAAAACAAAGACCAGAATAAAAAGTCGGAACAGCAGAAGCAACCCCAGGATCAGAAAAAAATAAGCAAGGACGACGCCGATAGGATGTTGGAAGCCTTGAAAAATGATGAAAAGAAAACGATGCAAAAGGTAAAAAAGCAAAAAGCAAAGGTACAGGTAACCGGAATTGAAAAAGATTGGTAAAATGTTAAAAAAAATCGTTTTTGGTTTTATAACATATGTACTGTTGGCAAATGCTGCATTGGCACAGGATGTTCAGTTTACGGCCCAGGCCAAGCCGGTAATTGCTCTTGGTGAAACGTTTACCCTGATATACACCCTTAATGCACAGGGCAGTGGTTTTCATGGACCCAGTATACAGGGTTTTGAAGTGCTGAGCGGCCCCAGCACAAGTACGAATTCAAGTATCCGTTCGGTAAACGGACGGACGACCATGTCCATTACCTATACATTTACTTACCTGTTGCAGGCTACCCGTGAAGGAACAATTGAAATCCCTGTGGCTTCGGTGAATGTAAACGGAAAGCAATATACATCGAATACTGTATCAATCAAAGTTGTTAAAAATCCCAATGTGCCAGGTGGACAATATCAGGGAGCAGGAAACCAGAACCGAAACCCCGGGACACAGGGCGGAACAGCATCAGGCAGTAACAACGATGTGTATGTGAAAGCTTTTACCTCAAACGCAAGTCCGCTTCAGGGGGAAGGTATTGTGGTTACTTACAAGATTTATACAAAGGTTCAGATTGCTCAGATTAACATCAGTAAGCTCTCCTCCTTTTCGGGTTTCTGGTCTCAAAACCTGATGAAAGAGAATGATAAATTACAACAAACCACACAGGTTATTGATGGGGAACAATATGTTGTGGCTGATATCAGGAAAATAGCACTTTTCCCTTTAAAAAGTGGCCGGTTGGTAATTGACCCCCTTGAACTGGCTTGTGTGGCACAGGTAAGGAGACAAACCAAAACAAAAACGGGAGATCCTTTTTTCGATGATTTTTTCAACGACTCATTTTTTAACTCCGGTGTTGCCAATGTAGAGAAAAACCTGAAATCAAATCCAGTAGTTATAACGGTGCGTCCTCTTCCTGAGGAAGGGAAACCGGCTGATTTCAGTGGTGCAGTCGGGAGTTTCACCTTTCATACTGAGGTAGATAAAACACGTCTTAAAACCAATGAAGCTGTAACGCTGAAGTGTACCATCAGCGGGAAGGGAAACATCCAACTTATTGACAAGTTGAATGTAACCTTTCCACCGGATTTCGAAAGTTATGATCCAAAGGTGACCAGCGATATTCAGACAACAGCGGCAGGAATTTCGGGAAACCAGGTATTCGAATACCTCATGATTCCCCGCAAGCCTGGAAAATTTAAAATAAAGCCCATCTCTTTCAGCTATTTTGATCTTGAAAAAAAGCACTTTGTTACCCTGGATAGTCCCGAATTTACCCTCGACGTTGAAAAAGGAATCGGTGATGCAGGGGGGGCTGTTATGACCTATGCCGGCGCCAATAAAGAGGAAATTAAATATATAGGGAGTGACATCCGCCATATAAGGAATACCAATTTCAAACTTATGGTTGCAGGGTCCCGTTTTTTTGCCTCTTTAAGCTTTTGGCTTCTGCTGATAATTCCGTTGATATTATTTACAGTGTTTGTTGTATTATGGCGCAAACTGGCCGCCCGCCGGAGCAATACCGTATTGATGAAAAATCTTAAGGCTACCAAAATTGCACGCAAACGGCTGCAAAAAGCCGAGGAATTCCAGAAATCAGGGAATCAGGATGATTTTTATATTGCCATCTCCCAGGCACTTTGGGGTTACCTGAGCGATAAGTTCAGCATTCACCTTGCAGGGCTCAGCATCGACTCGGTACGTGAAGCACTCGTTAAAAAAAATGTAAATGAAACAATCGTCATTCAATTCATAGAAACCCTCGACAATACTGAATTTGCACGCTTTGCACCCGGCGAAAAAACTGTAAATATGGAACGAATTTATAATGAAGCACTTGAAATCATTGCGAAAATGGAGCGGGAACTACGTTGAAAACAGAGAGGTACTTGGGATATTTGGTTAATTTTTGGTTTGAATATCGAATTTTATGAGACAATACATTCTGGTAATAATCCTTCTGCTTGCAACCCTTAGCGTGTATTCTCTTGGGCAACAGGATTATATCATCAAGGCCAATAAAGCCTATTCGGCAGGATCGTATACCACTGCCGCTGAATTATATAACAAAGTGGTGATGGCCGGGTATGAATCACCTGAACTTTTTTACAATTTGGGAAATTCATATTTTAAAATGAACGACTATGGCCACGCCATCCTTTGGTATGAACGAGCCAAGCGACTCGACCCTGGCAATGAAGATATTGACTTCAATCTGAATGTGGCTAATACGAAAATTTCCGATAAGATAGAGCCACTGCCCGAACTATTTTACAAAAGATGGTTTAATGGGTTGTTGCAGCTTTTTTCAGCAGATTCATGGGCGGCAATTGGTATCATCCTGTTCATCGCCGGATTGCTCGGCGGAGTGCTTTATCTCGCATCTCAAATACTGTTCCTGCGAAAAATAGGTTTCTGGGCTGCATTTGGGTTTTTGTTTATTGCATTTTTTGCCCTAATCTTTGCCTGGAGTAATTACAGTTTCACCAAATCAACTGTTGAGGCCATTGTTTTTACTCCAACCATTACAGTTAAAAGTTCCCCCGATGATAAAAGCACCGACCTTTTTGTTGTTCATGAAGGTACAAAAGTGAGGCTACTTGACAACATCAACGGGTGGTATGAGATAAAGATTGCCAATGGCAGTGTAGGCTGGCTACCATCTGCATCGTTGGAAAAAATTTAAACTGGCTCCCTCTTGCCGGTTAATCCTGCTGTTTTACAGAAGAAAATCCCCTGTAAACAAAAAAATTTTGCAGGATTCTATTTTTACTTTATATTTGTTCGATTAAAACAGTACGGTTTTCAGATCGTATCTCCTATGATTTTGGCGGGTTTTGGAAAGAAGAAATCAAGAAACATATATGTCAACATTAAAACAAATGATATGAAAAATAGATTATTACCATTTAGCCTGATCACAGCTTTCGCAGGACTTTTCTTTCTGATTTTTTCCGTACAGTTGATGGCCGGACAGCCCGGGAATCCGGATCTCGGAAAATATAAGGGATCGCGGTGGGAAAGCGTCCGGGCAAATCAATACACCGGAGTGGTCAATCCGCAAGATGTTCTGAATGCCCGCTTACAGTTTGAAGCCCTTCAGACTAAATCTACTGCAGGCGCCATGAACCTTAATTGGATAAGCGCAGGTCCTGATAATTATCCAGGTCTCGTTTGGAGTTGCATTTTTGACAATACCGATCAATCCTGTGTTACCCTTATTGCAGGGGCGGCCACAGGCGGTATCTGGAAATCGATCAATCTTGGTCTTACCTGGTCCCAGATGGCCGTTGAGAATAACGTTGTACCCAAGGTTTCGTCGCTGGTACAAGCTGCCAATGGAACCATTTATGCAGCTACGGGGGTTACCACGTGTAAAAGCATTAAATTCAACGGCAATGGAATTTACGTTTCACAAAACGGAAGCGCTTTTGCTGTGATTCCTGCGACCCAGAACAACCCCGATTTCAATGGGGTGACAAAATTAGCCATCTCTCCCAGCGGTCGTGTTTTTGCTGCAACAAGCGGAGGTTTGTACTATAGCGACAACGGAACAGACTGGACCAAAGCCAAATCGGGTTATGCCATGGATGTTTGTGTCGGATCAGATGGTACCGTCATTGCAGCAGTGGGCGATTCTGGTTACCTGGCTCCGGCCGGCAACCTGGATGGCTGGGTAACCATTACAACAGGACAAACCAATTCCCTGCCAAACAGTGGTATCGGCTGGATGGTTTTTGCCATTGCCCCTTCGGATGTAAATGTAATGTATGCGAGTCTTGTTAAACCAGACGGGTTGTTAAAAAATATATATGTATCAACTGATAAAGGCCTTACATGGTCGATAATTTTCCCGAGCAACACGTCTTTTGAACCATTTGCAGGTTCAGGCTGCTACGCGAATACCATCGCCGTATATCCCAATGATCCATACAAACTATATCTTGGTGGCGTGAACATGTGGTATGGCCGACGTATACTGGCCACGGGCTTCTACAATTGGGAACAGGTAAGCTTTGGCAATAGACAATCACTGTTCCCATTTTACGCACCTTCGTACCACCATTCATATGTTTTCAGGCCTAACAATCCACAGCAACTGTTAATAGCATCTGACGGGGGTGTAACTATTGGCACTGAAGGAGCTGATTATATTTCCTTTCAGACAAGCAATAAAGATTTGAAAACAAGCCAGTTCAATGCACTTTCATTTTCGGCGCAACGAAACTATCTGATGGGTGGGGGAGATCGAATCGGAACCATTGCCCTGGGCTATTTTTATCCAACCATGGTTAATTTTCCCCAAGATGGCTATCAGATTTGGCAAGTAGACGGATCGATGGATGCAAGTGTGGGCGGGAATGGCGGAACCTGTGAATGGTCAAACATCAGTTCGAAAGTTGCCGTTTTTACCAAATTCAAGGGAGCACCGGCTATTCGTCGCCAGGATCTTACTGATCTAATTTATGCCAACGACTTTATGAATGGTGTAGATACAATCAATTCTGCCTATGTTCCCATGCGTTTGTGGGAGAGTTTTAATTTCACCCAGACCCACGACACTGTTAAATTCTATGCACGCACTGCAGCAATTCCTGCAGGAACTACCATAATGGTCGAGAGCGCCAATGATAAATTTCCTTTCCCATACGTAACACCGGCTGCGATTGCGAAAGGGGACAGCATATCCGTTGC
>CAIYES010000412.1 GCA_903925275.1 uncultured Bacteroidales bacterium | reverse complement strand
ATGGTGTTGAATCGGGGATTTTCTGGCATCTGAATGAAGTTTTGAAATCCCGGCCCCATATCACAGAACTTGAACTTTCATGGGTTGGCGATTTTAACCCAAAGATGCGGGCACTTCATGAATCGGTTGGGGCGACCTTTGCCAAGAGACACATCACCTACCGGAAAATTTTTTCGGCGGATGTTGAATTTCATCGTTCCACAATTATTCCGGTTGATACCAAAGAGAAAGCCTTACGACAGCGGGAAGGGGAGCAGGGTTAAATTTTTTTAGCGACTGTTGCATATTTCATTTATTTTTGTACTTTTGTATTTCTGAAAATTATCAAACTGAAATTTATTTTAAGATTTTTATTACTCAAACCAAAAACCAAAAACTATGAAAAAAATCTTACTATTTTTATTGTCGTTGTCCATCGGGGTTGCAACTATGGCACAACTGTCACGTAATGCTCATCCGAGAGTTGTACGAGACGTTCCGGCTGTCGCTGTAGATATCCCGGTTATGAATCCGTTGCAAATATCTAATCCGTCTGTCAATTCGAAAGCCGTATTAGAAGATGACCTTGGACAAACACGGTACGATTTGCAAACCAATGAATCAATTCAAAACAGAGTTTACGTTTTTCCAGATGGTACAGTTGCCGGTACCTGGACAACCAGTACACAGGATGCCTCATGGAGTGACAGGGGCAGTGGTTACAATTATTATAATGGTACATCGTGGATAACACCACCAGTGACTACGAGGTTAGAAACCAGCAGGACCGGCTGGCCATCAATTGCCGCCTGGAATGGAAATGGCGAAATTGTTTTGGCACATAATACATCCACAAACTGGGTTACCAATACCCGTCCGGTAAAAGGAACAGGAGCATGGACTCAAACAAGTGGACCAGCGGCGCCTGCAGGTGTAATGGGACTTGGCTGGCCAAGGATGATCACCAACGGAGCCACGCATCAGAATATTCATATTCTTGGTTTGTCGTTAGGCACCGGCAACCCTCCGGGTGCTGTTTATAAAGGCCTTGATGGTGCATTGCTTTATTGGAGATCACTCGATGGTGGTGCAACCTGGGATAAACTGGGCGTTCAAATTCCCGGACTGGATTCAGCAAATTATTCTTCGTTTTCCGGCGATGAATATGCATGGGCAAACCCTGTGGGCGATACACTTGTTTTTGCAGTTGCTGGCCCTTACACTGATGCCTTTGTCATGAAATCCACCGATAACGGGAACACCTGGACCAAAACCGTAATCCTGACCAACGATTTATATAAAAAACTTGGCACATTACCTGCAACCGCTGAGATCGCGCCCTGGAGATCCTCTGATGGATCCGTTGCAGTTGAAATGGACAAATCCGGCGTTATTCATTTTGCATCGGGTATCGGGGGCGGAAGTGTCTCCGGAGGAGCAAAATATATCCGTTTGAATAATAATGGCTTGATATACTGGAATTCAACTATGCCTGTGTTGAAGGATAGTCTTGACCTTGACACCCTCGATGCTCACGGTCAGCTGTTAGGCTACTATTCCGATGGCCCAAACCCGGGAGATACCTTGAAAACAGTAACCGGATACCGGATTGGATTAACCAGCTTCCCGCAAATCTCGGTTGATGACTTCAACAATGTGTACGTTCTTTATTCAGGCATTACCTGGGAAAATCCAAATCCTGACAACATCAATTACCGCCATATCTTTGGCCGTGCCAAATTCCATGGTCAGGCAACATGGTCAACCGACCCGATCGACCTCAACTCTGATTTTATCTATGTTTTCAGGGAATTTATTTTCACTGCCATGGCAAAAAGAATTGCCAACGATAAACTACGTGTAATTTACCAAACAGCCGATCAACCAGGTACAGCAGTCGGAACCAGCACTACTACCGCGCCAATTCCTTTCCATGATAATATTATTCAATATCGTGAAATTCCTGGCAATACATTCTGGCCTGTTGGAATTGATAACAACGCAGGAGTTAATAAAAATAATGTAGGACAAAACTATCCGAATCCGGTAAAGGGGACGACCTCTTTCACGGTTAATGTTGAAAAATCATCAAAGGTAATTGTTGAAGTTTCCAACATCATGGGACAAAAAGTTATGTTCATGGACAAAGGTATTGTTAACACCGGTGCCCAGAAATTCACCCTTGATTGCAATTCGCTTACTTCCGGTATCTATTTCTATACCGTCAAGATTAATGGCGAATCCTTTACCCATAAAATGATTGTTCAATAATCGGTCATTTCTCTTTTTAAAAAGGCTGTTCCTTCCGGGGCAGCCTTTTTTTATTCACCTCAACCCCTAACCCCTTCTCCTGAAGGAGAAGGGGAATTCCCTCTACTTTAGAAGAATTAAGCTGAAGTGATTTTGACTTTTTGTAACAGACTCATTCATAATGAAACCGGGTATTGTGACTTTAATATTGGGCTGGGGGTTAGGAAATTATCGGCGAACCTTTTTTATAGACTTTTCGGCGTAGGTTCAATATTATTTTGTAAGTTTGTATCTGGTCAACCTTGATTAAAAACCCTAAACTTAAGCACATGAAAAAAATTACCCTGTTATTATTGGTCTTCTGCATCTCGCTGATGGTTATGGCACAACAAAAACGCCTAGAAGTTCCAGTTTCTTTGAAAAACAAGTGGGTCGATGCCCCGGTGTCAATTAAAGACATCTTCCTTCCCGCAAAACCCATGAATCAAACAACCATTTCCAAATCAAGCATGGAAGATATCCTCGGTTCCACAGTGTATGACATGCAAACAAATTCTTCGCCTTCAAACCACTTTTATATTCACGATGACGGGACAATGGCCGGCGTTTGGACCATGGGTATGGTTTCGTCCTCCTTCCCCGAACGTGGCACAGGCTATAATTTGTACAATGGCGCCTGGGGCACTGCCCCAACCGCAAGAATTGAAACCGTTCGGGCAGGCTGGCCTTCCTATGCTCCACTCGGGCCAACAGGTGAAATAGTGGTTACCCATACCGATGTTTCCGGACTGGCAGTCTGTTTACGCCCTGTAAAGGGTACTGGTGCCTGGACACAATCAATCCTTGCCGGTCCAACAGGAGCCGTTGATATTTCCTGGCCCCGTGTACTGACAACCGGTGTCAATCACAATTCAGTTCATATTATTTGCAATACATGGGTTGCATACCAGGGGCTTAATCTCGCCATATTGTATTACCGTTCGCTTGACGGAGGTGTTAACTGGGATAAAAAACATGTGATCCTCCCCGGAATGACCTCGGCCGATTGCCTCGGATTTGCTGGTGATGAATTAGCCTGGGCTTCTCCAAAGGGTGATACAATTGCTTTTGCCGTTGCCGGAGAGTGGATTGATGGCTTTGTGATGAAATCTTTTGACAATGGGAATACCTGGACAAAAACAGTATTCTTTAATAATCCGTATAAGCTTACCCCCGCCACAACGGTTGTGCCGCGCTTTGCATGCCTGGATGGTTCAATAGCGGTTGAACTGGATAATTTAGGAAAAGCTCATGTTGCAGTCGGAAGAATGTTCGCCAATTGTGATGGAACAGGTGCTACTACAGGTCATAAATATTATCCCGGTACCGACGGGCTTGTTTACTGGAATGAGAATATGCCTGTCATTGATACCACCAGACTGTTGGACCTTGATACACTTGACGCCCATGGGCAATTGCTGGGATATGTTGTTGCGAATGGAAATCCTAACGACACCATCATCGATTTCCCTGCATATGGTGTTGGATTGTCAAGCTTTCCTCAGATCAGCATCGATAATAAACACAGCATCTTTGTTATCTGGTCGGGACTTACTGTCGGAAATCCAAATCCCGATAATCTGAACTATCGTCATATCTGGTCCCGGAAATTCAATGTATCCACTTCTACCTGGAGCGACATGGTTGATTTCAACAGTGGGATTATGTCTCTATACCAGGAATTCGTCTATCCATCCATGGCCAAGAAAATAGTAGATGGCAATTTAAAGTTTATTTATCAAACTTCAACTACCCCGGGTTCTGCTGTCAAGGATGCTACAGTTGCCTATCACGATAATAATATTGTATCCCTGAATGGCGGGACATGGGTTGGAATGGATAGCCGGACCACTCAGAAAAATAGTGTCATGCAAAACTATCCCAATCCTGTCAAAGACTACACGCACATCAGGATCACCCTTACTGCGTCGTGTGAGGTGACAATAAGTGTCTCCAATGTTGCAGGTATTTCCATGATGGAAATCAGCAAAGGCATTGTTGGT
Source organism: uncultured Bacteroidales bacterium (assembly GCA_903925275.1). Lineage (GTDB taxonomy): Bacteria > Bacteroidota > Bacteroidia > Bacteroidales > FEN-979 > CAIVAT01. The sequence continues at coordinate 1,007 of CAIYES010000412.1, read as the reverse complement.
GCCGGAAACCATGATTTTACCCTCGATGCAAGCCATATGGCTCCCGGAATCTATTTTTATACGGTAACCATGGGATCTGAAAAAATCACCAAGAAGATGATCGTACAATAAAGGCCATTATCCTATTGATCATGTAAATAGAACATAATCAATGCTTTGATAAAACCCTGCGGGAAACCGCGGGGTTTTTTTATCTTTGCAAAAAATATCAGGATCCCAGGATGCTCCGGACAGAAATCAAATACCTTATTGGAAAAGAGATCAGGCTTGAGCTGAAGCAGAAATATGTGCTTAATGGCATTCTGCTTTACCTTGTATCAACGATTTTTGTAACCTACCTGGCTTTTGAAAATGCGATCACCGGTGAAACCTGGAATTCGCTGTTCTGGATTATTCTTCTCTTTGTCGCCGTAAACGGGATATCGAAAAGTTTTATCCAGGAAAGCCCTGCACGGCACCTCTATTATTATACGATAGCCAGTCCGCAGGCGGTAGTTCTTTCAAAAATACTGTACAACCTTTTGCTGATGGCCATTCTGTCGGTACTGTCGTTTGGATTTTTTCTCCTGCTGATGGGAAACCAGGTGGTAAATGTGCCACTATTTCTTTTGACATTGCTGTTTGGAAGCCTGGGATTGTCGTCGGTTCTCACCATGGTTGCTGCCATCGCATCGCGTGCCAGCCATAATTTTTCACTGATGGCCATACTTAGTTTTCCGATTGTACTGCCCTTGTTAGCCTTGCTGATGAAAGTGTCGCGTGCTGCCCTCACGAGCATGGATTGGTCAGGTTTGGCACCTCTTCTCGTCATTCTGCTTACGGTCAATGCCGCGGTGATTGCCCTGGCCTATTTGTTATTTCCTTACCTTTGGAAAGATTGATAATGTGCTGATGTGATAATGTGCTGATGTGATAATGTGCTGATGTGATAATGTGCTGATGTGATAATGTGCTGATGTGATAATGTGCTGATGTGATAATGTGCTGATGTGATAATGTGATAATGT
>CAIYES010000411.1 GCA_903925275.1 uncultured Bacteroidales bacterium | reverse complement strand
GAACTCACTGAGGACTATTTTAAATCTATTTCGGTGCCTAACGGAATTTTAATAGATGTTAAGGGGATTTTCAGAAAGAAAATTCATGAGATGAATTATTGGAGCCTCTGAGTAATTGAAAGTTGAAAATGGAAAACTTACAGGACATCTGTTCATCCTTTACTTATTAACCAGTCTTTCTTCGAAACACAAATGAACAAACCTAAAACTGCCCTTATTACCGGTATTACCGGACAAGATGGAGCCTATTTAGCTGAATTTCTGTTGAAAAAAGGTTATATCGTTCATGGGTTAAAGATAAGATCATCGCTTTTTAATACCGACAGAATTGATCATTTATATCAGGATCCCCATACCAAAAATCAGAATCTCTTTTTACATTATGGAGATCTGACGGATTCATTGAACATTACCAGAATTATTCAGGAAACACAACCGGATGAGATTTATAATCTGGCTGCCATGAGTCATGTAATGGTGAGTTTTGACACTCCTGAATATACTGCCAATGCAGATGGTACAGGTACCCTGAGAATCCTTGAGGCAATCAGGCTTTTAGGTCTGACTGATAAAACCAGGATATACCAGGCCTCAACATCAGAGTTATACGGCAAAGTGCAGGAAATCCCTCAGACTGAAAAAACCCCGTTCTATCCTAGAAGTCCATACGGAGTAGCTAAACTTTATGCATATTGGATCACTGTCAACTATCGCGAAGCATACAACCTGTTTGCATGCAACGGGATTCTCTTTAACCACGAATCACCCATCCGGGGCGAAACATTTGTCACCAGAAAGATTACAAGAGCTGTGGCACGCATTGCGCTGGGTCTCCAGGATAAACTCTATCTGGGCAATTTATCCTCTCAGCGGGATTGGGGACATGCAAAGGATTACATCAAAGCCATGTGGCTTATTTTGCAGCATGATAAACCGGATGATTATGTTATTGCAACAGGCATCACCACATCCATAAGGGAATTCGTCAGAAAATCATTTCTGGAACTTGGACTTGCACTTGAATTTTCCAGCCTTGGCGCCGACGAAACAGGAACGGTCGTTGACAGTGAAAGAGTTGAATTGAAACATCTGATCGGAAAAGAGGTTGTGGCTGTCGATCCCCGGTATTTTCGGCCCACCGAGGTCGAAATACTCATCGGCGACGCTTCAAAAGCAAGATCTGTTCTGCATTGGATTCCGGAATATGATCTGGATGCGCTGATTAAAGAAATGGTAGCATCTGATTTAAGATTGATGCAAAAAGAAAAATTCCTGAAAGAAAACGGATTCAATACCCTCAATTATTTCGAGTAATGGATAATGATTCGAAAATTTACATAGCAGGGCACACCGGGATGGTTGGATCAGCCATTGCCCGCAGGTTACATGAAAAAGGTTTTACGAACCTGATTGGCCGAACAATGCAGGAACTTGATCTGACCGACCAGCAGGCAGTCTCAGGCTTTTTTCAAACAGAAAAACCGGAATATGTCGTCCTTGCTGCAGCAAAAGTTGGTGGTATCATGGCAAACAATATCTACCGGGCACAATTCATTTACGAAAACCTGATGATCGAGGCCAACATCATCCATCAGGCTTATCTGCATGGCGTAAAAAAGTTACTTTTCCTTGGAAGTTCATGCATTTATCCAAAAAATGCCCCTCAACCGCTGAAGGAGGAGTACCTGCTTACAAGCGAACTTGAACAAACCAACGAGCCGTATGCCATCGCCAAGATTTCAGGCATCAAGCTGTGCGAAAGCTACTACCGCCAATATGGATGCAACTTCATTTCGGTTATGCCCACAAATCTATATGGGCCCAACGACAACTACAATCTGGAAACATCTCATGTTCTCCCGGCCATCATCAGGAAAATGCACCTGGCCCGCTGCCTCGAAACAACCAACTGGGAAGGAATCCGCAACGACCTTGACACCCGTCCCATCGAAGGTATCGATGGAAATTCATCGGAATATGAAATCCTGAACATCCTGAAAAAATATGGAATCAGCAGTGATTCAACCGATAATCCTGATACATCCGGCGTGCGGAGTGTTTCAGGAGTCACCCTGACCCTCTGGGGTACAGGTTTGGTTTTCCGTGAATTCATGCATGTCGACGATATGGCAGATGTTTGTGTAAAGGCGTTGGAGGAAATAAACGTTGCTGACATCGCGACACTCCATCAGACATCCCTTTTGCACTCCCACCCAATCACCTTCTTCAACATCGGCACCGGCGTGGATCAGACCATTGCTGACATTGCAGCCATGGTCAAGTCCGTGGTAGGCTTCACCGGCGATTTCCACTGGGACACCACCAAACCCGACGGAACACTTAAAAAACTTATGGATGTTACCATTCTTAAAAATATGAACTATACCCCCGCCTATTCATTGCTTGATGGTATTTTATCCGTTTATCATCATTATGTACAAACCCAGAAAAGTGAAAGTTAATTAATCACCCTGACCTCGTTGTCAACCCGAATTAGAGACTGTTTAAATTTCTTATTTAGTTATATTTCTGTGTGTAAGACTGTGCCGTAGGCACAAAATCTGTGTAGAAACCGAATGTTCTGAGAACCATTTCGTCCCGTACGGGACGAAATAATGCATATATCCCTGTTAT
>CAIYES010000410.1 GCA_903925275.1 uncultured Bacteroidales bacterium | reverse complement strand
AAGCGTATTGAGAGATTTGAAAAACAATGATTTTTTCCTGGATGAACTTAAAATTGTGATTTCCCGCGGTGGTCTGATCAAACCTGTTCAATCGGGGGTATTTGCGGTAAATGACAGGTTGAGGATGGATTTGATTCATAGTCCTGTTGGTGAAGATGTCATCAACATCGGTGGATTGGTTGCCGATGCCATTGCTTCCGAAGTTCCGGGTGCCACGGCAATGATTGCCGACCCGACTGTTGTGGACGAGTTTCATGAACTGGCCAGGATTACGGGCTCACCTGAAATCAGGCGCAAATCCATTTTTCATGCCCTGAATCAGAAAGCTGTTGCAAAAATGCATGCAGATACCCATAAGCGGAAATATGAGGAGATGAATCTCATTGTGGCCCACATGGGGAACGGAACAACTGTCGGTGCTCATCGCAAAGGCCGTGTGATCGACGTCAACCAGGGTTTTGAGGGCGATGGTCCGTTTTCAATGGTTCGCAGCGGTTCACTGCCGATGGGCGATGTTGTAAAAATGTGTTTCAGCGGCCAGAAAACGCTCGATGAAATGTTGTGTTTGCTTACCCAATGTGCCGGTGTAAATGCCTACCTTGGAACGAGAGACATCAGCGAAATCGAATCCCGGATAAACAATGGCGATGAACATGCAAAACTCATCATGGAAGCCATGGCATACCAGGTTTCCAAATGCATCGGCGAAATGTTTGCCGTGTTAAAAGGCGAAGCCGATGCCATCCTGATCACCGGAGATTTGGCCCACAGCCAGTTTGTAGTCCACAACATCATTGAGCATGTCGAAAAATTTGCACCGATCTTTCTATACCCCGGCGACAACGAACTTCAGTCAATGGCCGCAAATGCCCTGCGTGTGCTGAAGGGGGAAATGGAAGTGCAGGAATATAAATAGATGGTGAAAAAGTGAAATGGTGAAATGGTGAAAAATCAACCATCTCACCATCTCACCATCTCACCATCTCACCATCTCACCATCTCACCATTTCACCATTTCACCATTTCACCATTTCACCATTTTTTATGCAACTTTACGCAATAAATACCGGCAACCTGAAACTCGATGGCGGTGCCATGTTTGGCGTTGTACCAAAGGTCATTTGGGGCAAATCTTATCCCAGTGATGAAAACAACCTCTGTAACTGGTCGATGCGCTGTTTGCTGATTGTCGACGGCGACCGGAAAATTCTGATCGATTGCGGAATCGGGGACAAGCAGGCGGATAAATTTTTTGCAAATTATTATCTCAATGGGGATGACACGCTTGAAAAATCATTGGCTTCATATGGTTTTACGGTCGACGATATCACCGATGTAATCCTCACCCATCTCCATTTCGACCATGCCGGAGGTGCCATCCGCTGGAATGATGATAAAACGGATTATGTTGTAACGTTTAAAAATGCAACCTACTGGACGAGCCGCCAGCAATGGGAGTGGGCAACCAGTCCGAACAACCGCGAAAAGGCCTCCTTTCTGAAAGAGAACATCCTGCCGATTAAGGAAAAGGGCAAGCTGAAGCTGATCGAAGGCAACACGGAAATCTTCCCGAATGTGGCTGTCAGGATTTTTAACGGTCATACCGACGGCCAGGTGATCCCATTCATCAGGGACAAAGATAAAACGGTTGTCTATATGGCCGATCTGCTTCCATCGGCGGCGCACATTCCCCTTCCCTGGGTTATGAGCTACGACACCCGACCGCTTATCACCCTGAAGGAGAAGGAGACATTTATGGCTGAAGCTGCAGAAAATGGATTTGTGCTGTTCCTCGAGCACGACCTGTATCACGAATGCTGCACGGTGGAAGCCACCGACAAGGGAATCCGGCTTAAGAAGACCTTTAAGCTGGAAGAACGTCATTCCTGAAAGGTACAATGCCAGGGAATCTGCTTTGCTCCTGGAAGAACCGGATAAGTAAATTTACACAACCGTACACCTGTTCGTTGATCCTTCTTTATTACAAATAAAAAGGTCAGACTACTCCACGGGCCCTCGTGTCACTTCTACGTTGCAAATTAATCCGAAGGAAATTGGCAATTTGTTCCTGTATCTTGACTTAAGTTATCAATTAGTTTATCTTTGGCCTTACATTTAATATCAGGAAACCAAGACACGGAAGGTAAAACCAATTGGCTGATGAAAGTAACGGTTACAAAATCCCTGAACGTACGGGTGGGCCGGCCCAGCGTGAACGCCCCGATTTACCAGAACCTTGCCCCCGGCAGTGAACTGGAGGTGGATGGCACACTTTACAAAGGAGACTCTTACGACGGGATCGATACCTGGCTGAAAGATGCGGCTGGTAACTACTACTGGAGCGGGGGGGTGGAAAGTGCTGACTCTCAAACCGGGTTTCAGGCTCCAGAGATAACACAACCAACAGATCCTGTTGACTATCGGAAGTACATCAAGGTCCAGGGACCTATGCCTGGTGAAAACGGCGCCCAGATTAGAATCGCGGTGCTTGACACGGGTCTGAATGTTACGCACACGGATATCAAGAGGTCAAATATTTTTCTCGGTGAAATACATAACTCATGGGCAGAAATTGAAGATCACAACGGACACGGTACCAGCATTTGCGGGCTTCTCTGTGCAGATTCCCACACGGGAGATGGAATTACCGGGCTGGTTCCATCAGCTTTACTGTCCATCTTTAAAGTCCTGAATGATGACCTCAGCGTAAATGTGGGAAAAATTGCCAATGCCATAAGATCCATCGTCCTTGCCGGCAACTATGATCTCGTAAACATGAGCTTTAATGTCACGGAACAGGATTATGATACCATTCAATCCGACCTGGAAACTCTTTCCAACAATGGCACTATCATGGTGGCAGCAGCTGGTAACGGAGAATTCCTCGCCACAAGAAGCTTCTATCCAGCCATTTCTGCGTCTGTGATTTCCGTCGGCACAATTGACGACAATTCACTGCAGCTCTTTAAATCCAATGGATTTTACAAGTCGGTTGATTCCTTTTTTTTAAATGAAAAGCTGAAATCCCTGTCATACAATAGCAACGGATATTCAACCATTGGTGCCTGCAGTGCCTATACTGCAATTGTAACCGGCTTGGTTGCGAGACTCTTATCATCCGCACCACCAAAATCCGAAAGGTTCGGATTCATTGCCTCCCAACTAAACAGTTTGGCCTCTCCCTTTGGAAATATTGACAATTTAACCCCAGGATGTCTTTATAAAACCCTTAAATAACAGAACTATGAAACGTGCCTTTTTCATATTATTGGTTTTGCTTCTGATTTCTTTCTTAACTCAGGGCCAAATAGCCGTCGGTGATGTTTTTACTCTGCAGTCATGTAATGCAATAAATGCAGATGGAAAAATTTTTATCACAAAGGCAAATAAAGACATTGTCATTCCGATCCTGGGATATTACATGGGTAAACCCGAGGCCTCGTTCAATGATATCATCACGTACTACAATGGATTTGAAGGAAAGGACAACAATCCATTTATCGAGGTGGAAGGGACGGCGCAAGATGGAGATTTCGATTTTTCAAAAAAATCACAAAGCAAGTCCATCCCCTTGTTAAATTCCATTGGAGGCCTCGACGTCACCAATATCGCCGACGGGCTCGCCAAATTCCTGGTGAAGCGTACCAAGGAGGAGTTGAACGTAGCATTTTTCAGTAAGTTGAAGGAGACGTTTAACAGTTCCAAATACCGTGACCTCCGGACTCTTTTTCCCAATACATGGCTCCTGCTGGATGCCATCGGCGATGAGATATACAATTACAACAAGTACCTTCAGAACCTGAAGGAGGCTTTCATGGCCGACATCCAGGTCCTGGATGAAACGCTGCCGGGTATCATTCCCAACCACGCGGTATATTTTAACGAACATTTCGGGCTGGCCGTCGGCCTGCGAACCTCCTGTTACGTCACGAAATCCCTCCGAGACCAAGTAAATCCCGGAGAGATCCTGAACGATTACCCGATGGAATTCCTGATAAAGGAGAACGGCACCGGTTATTTCAATAAAAATTACAGCGGAGCGATTCAGGTGCTACAACTGGTCAGCGAATCGCTGCGTGATAATACCGGCAAAGAGGAGCAATACTGGATCGATATAGCAAAAGTGAAGGAACTGGTTAAAAGCAAACCCGTTTTTAAGGTCTATCTCGGTCTCTTGTACCAGGTGGCAAAGGGCGATCGGTTCAAAAACATTCCCTTCGAATCCGGATCATTTACCTCGCTGATGGACAGCATCCGTTTCGACACCGATTATGACGCCTACCGGAATTATATCGTTTCGTTCATGCTACGGGTGAACAAAATCAGCGAGATGGTACGGAACTTCTCGAAACCAGCAGGCGATTCGATTGCATTCGAGAATTATGCGCGTTATTTCAGTACCACTGTCGACATGCTGGAATACAGCACCAAAGTATGCGAGTTACCCCACTTTAAAAACGTCATCAAGGTAAATCTGCATGATTCGTTACGGAATTTCTTCATGATCGCCTATGAAACCTCTGACCTTGCCACTGCCATCAACCGCCGGAACTATGCATCCGCCGTCAACCATGCGGTGGTGATCTACAACCTGGTAAGGACGAAGCCACTCAACGACTCCTACGAAAAGTGCTATCTCAAGGACAGGACGATGGGTCAAACAACCGCCCTTTATGATTCGCTGGTCCTTTCGCGCGATATGATGCAGAACCTTGCTAAGTACGGCGCTTTTATGGCGACGATTGCCGTGGCAAAAAATTCCGATGAAGTGGAGCAGGCCATCGAAGCGGCAGCCCTCCCCTCGGGGAGCTCGCGGATCAAGCGGGAATCGGCCATGAATGTCTCACTGAATGCTTATACCGGATTGTTTATGGCGCATGAAAAAATACCGGGGGTGAAGGATGATCTCGTGATCAACAACTACGGGGTTGCAGCCCCGGTGGGTGCAGCATTGAGTTTTGGGGTCCATCACTGGTCCTTATCGCTTTTCGTTTCCCTCATCGACATCGGGGCACTGGCCTCTTTCCGTTTTGTCGCTTCCAACGATTCCGTATCACAGGTGCCTACGATACAATTAAAGGATATCCTCTCGCCGGGTCTCTTTTTCTCAATCGGTATCCCCAAATGCCCTCTGTCGGTCAACCTCGGGGCGCAAATAGGCCCGAACCTGAGAAAGGTGTATGTCGAAGACCCAAATAAAAAAGGCACATACATAAACGCCTACCAGGACAACATTTACCTGCGGTTCAGCGCCTCCCTGGTGGTCGACATCCCGATCTTCAACTTCTATACGCGAACGAAAAACTAATCCATGGTGAACGATGCCAAATTATTCCGGGAAAGGAATAATGGTATCATTATCGCGATGGACCAGTTAAAATCAGCATGCACCGAATCGACGACTTTTCAACCTTAATTCTGGTTGGGTTGCTGCTTTGTCATGCCTGATAGGTACTTGGCTCAGGGAGTCTGCTTTGCTCCTGGGAAAACAGGAGAAGTAAATTTACACAACCGTTAAGGGTATCCGGGTCATCATGTGTATTTCATTCAGAAGAAATCCACTGGAAGTCGCATGAAAAAAACCTTCCTCTACCTCGTTATCCTCATGCTCATGTCGTCGTGTGCGACGATCATGAACCGAAAGACCACTAAAATCGAGATCCATACGCTTCCCGATTCAGCGAAATTGGTATTCAGCGCTGATTCTGTGATTACAACTCCTGTCAGGCTCCAGGTTCCGCGGTCATACAATGATTTTAAGGTGGAATTCATACACGATTCCATTCATAAACCGGTTGTGTTTAAAAGTAAAATTGCGCCCGAGGTCTGGGGAAACCTGGTATTCCTGTCTTGCAGCCCCGTTGGATTTATGGTGGATATTTATTCAAAAAAAAGGATATTTTCTTACAGGAAAGATATCCTGGTTGATTTAACCAGCGATCCTCCGAAAATTAAACAGTGGTATCCTGATCAAACAGGGAAATTCTTTCTGACAGCAAAAATACCTGGTTTCAATTTTTTGAAACTGGATACAGGTTCTGCAACCGGCAATTATTCCATGCTTTCGGGTATACTTTTAGGTGTTGATTATTATTACAAACGAAGGAGTTACCTATCCGCCGGGTTCGGATTTACCGGGGCTGTTAATTCCGACTATCCTATTTTAGGCAAACAGATTGCCGACTCGTCAGGCAGGATGATTCCCGACACCTTTGAGAAGGCCACATCCTTCATTTTCAAGATCAACAACAACCATGATTTTAAATATGCCAGCATCGGATATGGTCTGAATTTATCAGATTATCTTTATTCCAAGACCATAACAGATTCACTGGGAAAAGTAACACCATCGGGAAAAACAACGAATTATCTCGCCCTGGGATGCAATGTCAGCATCGATTTCCGGATGTTTCAATTCCTTACCTTCGGGTTTACCTATGCTCCCGCCTTCTTCAATTTATCGGCAGGCAGGTATGAATATTCCCATGTCATCTACCTGGATATGGGTATACGGCTTCAACTTATCAAACACCGGAAAAACACGATGCAGGTGGTCAGGTATCAACCATCCTATCTTGAACAACACGTCAGATGAACCATGACCGATAACCCTTGTGTCTTTTTGCACCGGTCATAGTTTTACAATTTTATAAGATTGCGAATTTCCGGAGGTTGTGGTGAACCGAAGGATGAAAATTCCTGCACGCAGATCACTTCCTGCAAGCTCGCCATTCCAGGAAATATGATGCAACCCTGCTGCAGTTTTCGAATCGTACAGCGAACTCAGCGGTTTGCCGGTGATGTCGAAAATCCGGATGGTTAGATTGGTTTCATTCATCACCCTGAAGTCAATATTCAGTTGCCTTGAAAATGGATTGGGTCCGATTTTGATCATGGCGAGATCATTCTGTTGGCCAGGCCCGGAGATGCCGGTTACTACGTTTGTCTGGACGACATTGGAAGGCACCGATTCATGGCCTGCCATGTCAACGGTGGTGACATAAAACGCATACAAGCCGTTTGAGGGAGCGCTGTAAAAGTACTGCACTCCCACGGTGCTGTCGAGTTTTGGGAATGTTGCACCGCCATTGGTAGACATATATATGTTGAAATGGTCAAAATCGGTGATATTCGGCTGGTCCCATCGCAGCATGATATACTGGGCTATCGGGTTGTCAAGGTGGAGATTCAGCGGTGGCGGCGGTATTTCGTCAACGCCGCCGAAAGTGATCACCCCATATCCCTCGGCGGTGAAGATATTCTGGTTGATGCATGGCCACCAGCCATCGTAATTTGCCGGGTCATCGAGCGCAAAAATGAAAATGCCGCTCTGGCTCTGGCTGTTGAAACCGATCTCCCAATTCGACGCCGTTCCTAGCGGGATGATAAATTCATACACCACATGACCGGTCGAAGCCAGCACTTTGATCTGCGGACTGGGAAGAAAAAATGTCGAACCTACGCCGCCATTGTTATAGATCGGTCGGAATTTGATCACATCCCCTGATGCATAATGTGCAGCCCAGTAATTTCCTTCCGTGCTGTCGCCCGGGGCAGGATAGAGGCCGTCGTTGTTATCGTCGACATAAAGCGCAATTTCATCATGATCCTCCAGTACCACATCATAGGTGTTATCAACCGCCACATAGAGCGAATTTTTGGCCGGATTCACCTTGAACCAGGCCATCACACTTCCGATGGGCCTGGTTATGTTATCCTTCCGCCCGAGGAAATTGGAGATGTCCACCTCGAAAGCATCACTCCATTCGCCGGGGCTGATCACCCCGTCGATGACGGGTGTTGAACCCACCCAGGCACTGATCTCATCGGTAATGAAGCCGGTGGATATCCAGCCTTCGGCATCATTGGAATAAGGGGTTTGCAGGTTTCCGGGCAGTTGGGCTGTGACGGCATAGAAATAATGGATGAGTGGCAGGGCGGTATTGTCGCTATAACTTATCTGGCCCGGCCCTACAGTACCCAAGGGTGTTGCCGGGTATACATCAAATGCATACTGTTTGCGATAGATATTATAACCGGTGATGTTCGTTGTGGAAGATGGCTGCCATATCAGGTCTACACTGAGGCCGGCGCCCTGCGTTGCGGTGAGGTTCATTGGCGGATTCCCGGTTGGTAAAAGCGTGACATCTACAGTCGTTACCTGGCCGGCGGTGATCTGAATCCCGGCAGTGTCCAGCGGGATGTAGCCTACTGCTGAATATCTCATGGTATAGGTTCCTTCGGGAATATACTTCAGGGTATAGGCCGATGAGTCATTCGAAAAGGTAAAATAGCTGTTCATCCCGACGATTTCAACTTTGATACCGGCCTGCTGTAACGATCCCGATTTAACAGCGAGTCCGCTCAGTGTCCCGCCGCCCGGATCGGAATTGATGTTGTAAAGCTTCCCGCCATTGCCGAATGCCCTGGCATGCACGGCCTTTCCCCCGGCAACACACAATTTACCGTCGGCTGAAAGATCAAGGCAAAAATTCGATCCCGGCGAATTGACCGTGATATATGGAACATTGCTCTGTTTGCGGAACAACCATACATCCGGGGTTGAGTTGCTGATAGGTCCCCAGCCTGCCGCAGCGATGATTGATCCGTCGGAGCTGAGGTCGACGCATTGAACCATGTCGCCCATGTTGGAATACGTCCACAGTGGCACCGGCGAATAGTTGTTAAAAACATACAACTCTCCGTCATTACCGCCAGCAGTGGTAAAAATCAGTGTTCCGACTGCAATTGTGCTGCCATCGCCCGAAATGCCCATCCCGGCAACCCAAGAATTGGTTCCGCTCACTGTATAATTCCATTTTTCCGCATAGGTTGCAGTGGCTTCATTGTATTCAAGTAAAAATACATGTCCGCTGAAATCGCCGGAGACGATGTATTTCCCGTCATCCGAAATGGCCGGGGGATACTGGTCGGCAAACACGGTTTGAAAAATCTGTACCCCGGAAGCTGTATTCAGCACAAACAACTTATTATTTCCGCCGCCATACTCTCCGAGCAAAAGGCGGTTCCCGCTTTTACTCAACACCAGGGCCGTATAATTGCCGGCGAAAGACTTGACCCAAACCGGGGTGTTCTGGCCTACAATGAAACAATAAACGAACGATGAATCTTGTGTGGCCTGGTTAGCAGCCGCAACAAAAACCTGTTGGCCGTCATTCCGGAGCTGAATTCCCCGTACTGCCCGGGAAATCGTTGTTGACCAGAGGGGTGTTGATGAACCGGGTGCGTAAACCTCCACCTGGTCATTCACCCCATTTGCGATTCGGGTGCCATCATCAGTCATATCGATCACCTCATCCCACGCAGTAATGGTAAAGGGAACTTCCCAGATTGGGGTATTGGTATTGCCGTAGAGAGAAAGCCGCTGATTGTTCAGTCCCCACCCTGCGGCCGTTTGCTGGCTCTGGGATGACACTTTCGCGCAATTATCGATGGCGAGAGCATCCGTTGCCTGCCAGTTGAGGCCCGGTGCCAGAGGTTTCAGGTTCAGGGTCTGAGGCTCCGCGTTTGAAGACGCGTTTATTCCCGGTTGGGTTTCAACAAAGGTACCCGCATCGGGAACCGTAATAATTCGCTGGTTGTGCGTTACCTTGTTCTGTGTATACCCGGATTGGGCAAAAAACCCGATTAACGCGATAAAAATGATACATTTTTTCATTTCATAACGATTAAGATTCAATCAAAGGTAAAATCATTTTTAACAGGTACGACAGAAACCGGGAAAAAATAGGGATCGCCTGAGAACACACAATATTTGGGCACTTTGCTCCATTAAATGCCCGTCAGACCTTAACCCATTCCTGTATTTTGCAGAAACTACTTGCTGAGAACCTCAAACCCGATCGTGAGGGTCTCCCCGTACTGATCGACCAGCGTGAGCCGGTGCCTGCCGCAGGCCGGTGAAAGTGCCATTTGGTGAACCTGGATCGTTGTGCCGATAAACCGATCATCGAGGTGCCAATAGACCATGGTTTTTGCATTGCGATGAGCCACCCTGAACACCGAACTTCCCGGTTTTCCATCGAGTTCAACCGGGATATAAATTTTACTGCCGTTTTTCGGATAGATGAGATCCATATTTTTACGGTCATTGGTGCCGGCACAACCGGGTCGGAAGGGGGGAAGGACTTTATAAAAAGGATTTTTATTCCTGAAGTACCATTCCTCAACAGGGGGCAGTACAAACCACGAAACGTGCTGCATGTTTTCAGGGGATTCGCAATCGGAAGTTACCTGCCACATGCCGGTTTTATCAAGGTGGATCAAATGATGAAAGGGACACGGTGCTGTTTTGGCCCCCTGTTTCTGCACCCAAACGGTATCGGTAAACTCACAAAGGGAGGTTGCCCGGTAGCCGCTGTACCGGCATACAGGTATCTGGATCATGGCATCGGCGGGTGTTTTGAACCAGGTAGTCGGAGGAATGGTCTTAAAAATATCGAATAAAACGGGAGCCGCCATTCCAATGCCGGTTAAACCCGGCCTTCCCTCCCCTGAAGCATTGCCGACCCACACAGCCACCACGTATTCGGGGGTGATCCCGATTGACCATGCATCCCGGTTTCCAAAGCTGGTGCCCGTTTTCCACGCAATTTTACCGGATGATGAGAATTGTTGCCATTGCAGCTCGGCATCGGGGCGCGAAACCTCCACCATGGCTTCGAAGGTAAGCCAGATGGAACCGGCATCGAACCACGATGATTGATCATTACTGGAACGTTTTACAGGATCGGGTGAAATGATATACCCTGGCGGATGAAAATCGGCCTTGTTGTATGTTGAGCCGTTTTCGGAAAAATGGTTAAGGGTTCGTGCCATGGAAGCATAGATGCCTGCCAGATCCCAAAGATCGGCTTCTGCCCCGCCTAAGATCAGTGCCAGTCCATAGTGGTCGGCCGGTTTGCTCAGGGTTGTCAGGCCGATCTTTCGCAGGAAGGTATAAAATTGCGCATATCCGTAGTTCTGTAACATTTTCACGGCCGGGATATTCAAAGAGCGCGACAGTGCCCGTTTTGCCGGGACCGCGCCATCATAGGCCAGGTTATAGTTTTCGGGAATGAAGCCGCCAATCTGCATCGGGATATCGGGGACCAGTGTATTGGGCAGCAACAGGCCATCGTTTAGCATGGCGGCGTAGAGAAACGGTTTCAAAATGCTGCCGGTGCTTCGCGGAGCCATGATGAGATCGACATGGTTGCCATGCTCAACAGTTGTTGTCCGGGGCAGATTTCCCGCATAAACAAGCACATTCCCGGTATTCACCTCAAGAACAAGGGCGGCCGCATTGTGAATTTCATTGGCCTTAAACTGTATGCTGCGAATATCCAGGATGTCCTTGACCCGTTTCTGAAGTGCAAGATCAAGGGTAGTGCTCACCTTCGTGCCTTTGTGGCCATCGCCGACTGCTCTGTCGAGAAGGTGCGGAGCCCATTGGGGCAAAGGGAATGGCCGGGCCGGCAATTGTTCATCCTTCGCAAGTTCACATGAGGTGGCATCAATCACCCCGTTTTTAAAAAGGAGATCAAGGAGGCGATTGCGCTTGGCTGATAAAAATTGCGGATTCCTTCCGGGATAAATCAATCCGGGACTGTTGGGAAGCACTGCCAGTGTTGCAGCTTCGGCCCAGGAAAGATGTTGCGCATCAACGCCGAAATAGCGCCAGGCAGCGGCATCCAATCCTACAACATTACCTCCGAACGGCGCATGTGATGCATAAAGCCGTAAAATATCCGCCTTTGAACGGGTAAGTTCAAGCCGGTAGGCAAGCAGGATCTCTTTCAGCTTTTCCCAAAAGGTCCGGTCCCTGTTTTTCCGTGACAGCCTGATCACCTGCATGCTGATGGTACTTCCCCCGCTGACAATTTTCCGGTATTTTATGTTGAGGTACGCTGCTCTGATCAGCGATACCGGGTTAAATCCCGGATGCCGGAAAAAGTAATGATCTTCATAATGAACAATGGCCTGCCTGAATTTTTCGGGAACATTTTCCGATTCCGGAAACCGCCATTGCTGATCAGCAGAAATTTTGGCTCCGAGAAGATTCCCGTTCCGGTCGAATAAAACGGTGCAAAGCGGATCATTGAACAATGGCCGTGGCAACCAGAACCAAAAGAGGACCGCCCCCAAAGCCAACATTAAATACATCAGGCTATGTTGCGTTTTTATCTGGTGCATCTGCCTCCAAATCCGGTTCCCAAAAACAGCCATTTTCCCCTGTTTCCTGATTCGTTTGGTCACAGGTTGGGTATTGTTCATTTTGAAGGCAGGGTTACTTCCACCCATCTGCCGGGAACCCTGGCGCTGATGGTATTGTCATACATGGCTTCACAACGGGTTGCCGGCAGATAGAACCGGCCGGGATAGGTTGCCATGAGCATCACACGGAATGTTTTGGTTTGTGCCGGATTCAGGTCAAAAAAGGTGTTGACACGATCATCACGGACATCCTGGTAGTCAAACGCAGAGGCAGCAGTAGTCGCCTCGGCAAGATCACTGTTCCGTGCATTGATAATCTCCCATCCCGACGGAAATACCTGCGATAAGGCTAATTGCCGGTATTCTCCCCTGATTCCGGGGTTCGAAACAATTACCTCTGCCATGAAGCTGGTCCCCTGTTCCAATGATTGGAATTTGATCAAATCGCCCTTCATCGACTTATACACCACCGAAATCTTCAGATTGTTTTCAGCCGAGGTTGTGTCGCCGGTGGCAGGTACTCCTGTCAGGATCAGCCGGGCAAACAGGATGTTCTTCCCTTTATTTGCAACCTGGATCACCCCTTTTTTCCCGGGCTTCACATCGATTTTTCTGGTTACCATGGGTTTCTTCGATTCAATATCCTCCGGCTGATCAGTATTCATGCGGAATGAAGCCAGGATACCGCTACCGCCCGTATTTCCTGTAAATTCAGCAAGGGCCAGCAGGGCAAATGAAGTGGCTTGTGTACTATACCATTCAGCGCTGCATAAAGCCGCCGAAATTTCTTTTACCAGGGGAGCCGCCTTGGTTTTCATGTTCAGCAGGCATAGCGCATCAACGATCATGGCTTTATCGCGAAGATCGGAACCGTAGGAATACCAAAGTTCGCGGTATGGTTTGACCGTGGTGGTTGCAGAAGTTACAAGCTGCAGGGCCACCTCCCTCTTTCCTGAAAGTTGGTATGCAGCAGCCAGCCTCCACCTTGCAGGGGAGGAGAGGTCGTTCTTCTCCAGCAGTTTGTTCATGGCTCCCAGTTCAGGCGCTTTGGCCAATGCCAGGGTATATAAGCGGTATGCCTGTGCCAGGTCGTCGTTATAATAGTCGGCATTGTAATTCCATGAAATGGCCTTCTGACGCTGGAATTCCTTCCAGGAAGTCAAAAAACTGACCGGCAGGGCAAATCCCCGCTGTTCTGCCTCCATGAGGAAATGGCCGGCATAGCTGGTACCCCAGTCGTCGGCATATTGTCCCCCGGGCCAAAAACTGAGGCCGCCATTCGAAAGCTGGAATGATTTCAGACGCTGAATGGCAGCGCGAATATTTTGTTCCGTCTCCTTTTTCGAAGCATCCGGGAGTTCAAGGATATCTGAAAGGTAAAGTTGGGGAAAAACCGAAGAAACCGTTTGCTCGATGCAGCCATAAGGATAATGGATCAGGTACCCAAGCCGGTTGTCTAAATTTAGTGGCGGGATGGCCGATATTTCAAGTATTCCTTTATTTGTACCGGGGGTTCCCAGGGCATGGAAAGGGGTTGTCCAGGTATCTCCCGGTTGCACCACTTTTTCAAAGATATCCGTAACCGGCAGATTGGGATTCCGGACATCAATTTCGATTGAATACTCCGACTTCTCATGGCCACTGACAGCCACAATTCTGACTTTTCCAATTCCAACGGCCTCTTCAACACTCAGGTTGAAAGCCACCAACTGATCTCCGATCTCATTGAATGACAATTGCCGGGTATTTCCACCGGTGATCGTAAACAAGTCATTGACAATTAATTCAACGGTCACATTTTTTATCGATTTATCCATGGCAAATACACTCACCGGAAGCCGTACCGATTCGCCGGGACCCAGCACCCGCGGAAGGGTACCCAGTACCATCAGCGGCTTTTTCACGACTACAGTTTTTTCGGCGTTTCCGTAAGCACCGTCCTGCCCGGCAACAACCATCACCCGCACCGAACCGATATATTCAGGCATGATGAACGATTGTGTTTTTGCCTGACCTTTTTTCAACTCAAAAGGTCCGAGAAATCTGACCATCGGTTTGAAACGATTGGCCTTCAGGCCTCCTTTGTTCAATGCGTCCTGATCGCCTCCGATGCTCAGGATGCGTTGCAGTTCTCCGCTAAAGGCGCCAATCACCTGGTCGAACAAATCCCAGGTCTTCACCCCGAGCGCCTCCCGTGCATAAAAAACACTCCATGGGTCGGGGGTCTTAAACCGGGTAAGATCGAGCAACCCATCATCCACCATGGCAAGTGTATAGGTCATGGCTTTACCACTGGCCTCTTTCACCTGGATGGTCACCTCCTTTCCCGGTACAAGTTCATTTGGCATGGCGATCACCGGTTTAAGGTGTGTTTCCGGATTTTCCACCTGGACGGGAATTACACCATATAAGCGGATCGGAAGGTCATTCTTGGTCTGGGAATGCGGCTGGATCAGGGTTACACAGGCATAACAATTGGGAGCCATTTCACCGGTGGCATCAAATGAAATGTCAGTACTCCCTTTGGAAGTAGGTGCCCACCACGATTTCAGGATTTTCGATCCGGTTTCGATGGTTATCAGGGCACGGCCATCGGGAGAGGTCGGCAGGGTCAGTTTTACTTTTTCGCCAACGCGGTATTGTTTTTTGTCGGAAGAAAGAGTTAACATGGCAGCCGCCTGCTTCTCTCCGCCGGGCATCCGGAAATAACCCGGCCAGTCGACATACACGACTTTCCCTGCTGCATGACCTGATAATTTATCGGTCACTTTAATGAGATACCGGCCCCAGTCGTCATACCCCGCCTGGAAAGGGAAATCGGCTTTGCCGTTAATCGTCCTGACAGTTGCAGAATCGCAAGGCTTGATATACGAAGTAGAGATAAAATTAGCCGATCCTGCTTCGGAATCGTCCCACCACCAGCGCCATTCGAGTTTGTATACCTCCACTTTGAGGCTGTTCGACGGAACCAATTGCCCCTGGGCATTTACATTCAGCAGGTCGATGTTGTATGTCTTATCCGTATACAAGACCCTGTCGCCGGTTGATTCCCCGGGAACACTAAGTCCCGCATAGGATTTATAAGGGTAATAGGGGATGGAAAAGCGATCGATGCTGAAATCACCGCCATCTTCAAAAACCATGGTCTCGAAGCTGGCCCTGAGGGCTCCTGGTGCGATATTGGTCACATGGATCTTCGGGGTGATCAGGGCGCGGCCGTTGGCATCAAGCCTGCCATCGAACACCGTGATATTTTCAGCGGCAAATCCGGCAGTGGGATTGTCGAAAACGTATCCCGGGAAATTTTTAAAAGCAGTTACCGATTTAGTCAGCGTCAGCATCACTTTGGCTTTAAGGTTGCGTGCGGTTGCGCCCGTGAGCCAGGTTGCTTCGAGCAAAGCGGAAGGAACTTCATCCTTTACCAGACGATCGGTTTTAAAATCAAAATTGATTTTAAGGCGGTTTGGTTTTACAGTCTCGATTTTCAGGGTTTTCTGAAATTCGACACCCCCCACGTTTACCTTTGCAAGCCAGTTTCCGGTAGGTGCATCATAAGCTGTGGCGGTATTAAAATTGTAAAATCCATTCACGGAATTTGTCCTTACCATCCGGTTGATCATTTGTCCGCTCGGGTTAAAGAGTGACAATGAAACAGGATGGTGTTCCGGAAGCGTATGCATTTTATCTTCGAGGATGAAGGTCAGGAAGAGCGAATCACCAGGCCTCCACACCCCCCGTTCTCC
Organism: uncultured Bacteroidales bacterium; assembly: GCA_903925275.1. GTDB lineage: Bacteria > Bacteroidota > Bacteroidia > Bacteroidales > FEN-979 > CAIVAT01. The sequence continues at coordinate 17,630 of CAIYES010000410.1, read as the reverse complement.
ATAGATAAAACCTTTGATTCCCTTCTGAACAGGTTCGCCGCTTACGTCGAACATGCTCAGCGAAAGAGCGTTCCCATCGCTGAGTTTCAGGTACCCTGTTTGTTGTCCGTTTCGTGCAACCAGTATAAATGGCCGGCCTTTAACAGGCACCCGGGCCATCCCATCTCCATCGGTAGTTGTTTTGGCCAGGGTTTGCAACTGGTAATTAAAAAACTCCACAACGACCCCCGAAAGTGGTTTTGTAGAGATAATATCCGTTACATAAACATTGAAATTTCCGTCGCTGCCGCATTTGGCAATCATCCCCAGGTCGGAGGCCAGTACATTCCGGCTGATGGATTTATTATAGTAATAGGATGGTTTACAAGGGTTGGTGCGCTCTTCCCATACATAGTTCCGCCAGCCTCCGTTGCTATAGTCATCATCGGCGTAGCTGCTGTAATATTGCCAGTTGTTGTCATTTTCGTTTTCTGGATCTCCGAAGGTCGTCAAACCGGCAGAACCCGATTTCAACGAATCTTCCTCATTGCAGGGATAGGTTGAATATCCCTTGTTAAATCCAAGGATGACCGAATAGATGTCCCCTGGTTCGGCTTTCATCAATTTCGAAAGATCAATTGAATAGCGGTTCCACTTGCCATAATCGACCACTCCTGTTAGCGGAATGGTCTTTTTCAGCACAACACGGCCCACCCTGGCCAGTTCATTATTGCCGTTCAGTTCGTTGACCTGCAGAAACTGGAGGATATTTTTTTCATATATCCGAATTACTTTTATATCGACAGCATTCAGGTTTACCGCCTCAAACGGGAGCAACATGCCGTTTGAGCCTGGCATGATCACCCCGTCGCCCGTAAACCTGACATTGGGCGCGGTATTGTCGATGAGAACTTCCCCCACTACCCTTTTTCCCAACAAACGCTGGTTTATATTTTTAATGGACGGTTCAAGGGTTAACCGTACTTTGTTGTCCTGAATCACAGGAAGATAGATGTAAAGCAAATTATCGTCAACGGCATAGCGGAGGTTGTCGTATTTCCCAATTCTGAAAAGTCCGTCAAGAATCTGATCAGTTTTCAGCGGATCTGAAAACCGGACCAGCAGGGTTTGTTGTGCATTTGGTAAATTACTGGTTGATAAAACTTTGAAATCGTCCAGGGCAGGAATTTCAATGGTGAGACTTCCTTCAGTTTTCGAATCAATCGGCGAACCGTCCCATGCCAATTTTACTTCACCCGCAGTGTTTCCTCTTCGTATCGAATCAACCTGGAACGAATGCAGGTGTGTTTTCTGGTCGTGTGACCATGAAAGAGGCAGCGACCGGCCATCCTGCTTCGCAGTGACAATCGTTTCAACCAACTGGTCATCGGCCATGTCTGAAGTCCGCAGGGAGCCGTTCAGATGTTCTTTTGAAAGATCGGAGTGGGTGTAGGCTTTATGGTTTTCCACTTCCACTGAAATTTCCTGCGACATTGTTTGAAATTGAAATACCATGGTTTTAAGCGAATCGGGCGTTGCCACAATGCGTGAAAGAAAAAATTCAACGGTATAACGCTGATGCTGGGGCAGGTTTTCGTCGGGGCGGAATTCGATGGTGCGACGATCGCTCCAGTAAGCCTTTCCTTTTACCGCAGGGTCGAATTTAAAATATGATGCAGTTAAAGGCGTGTTTAACGATGCAGTATCGGCAAAATCTTCTGCAAGTCTTACTTTGATAACTGAACGGGTTGAGACTATTCCCGATGTGAATCCCTGAACATAGTCGCGAAAGGCGGGACTGGGGTACACCATGGCCGACTGGTTTTTCCCGCTATGGGCAAGATAAAGCATGGAACCGCTGAAAATCACGATTGCTCCAAGAACAAGGTAGAAATGGATTTTTTTCATAACAAAGCTCCTTAATTAATGTGCTGATGTGATAATGTGCTGATGTGATAATGTGATGATGTGATAATGTGCTAATGTGCTAATATGATGATGAATGGTTGATAAATTAATAATTATTAATTATTAATTATTAATTTCCCGGTACAGCCGTCACTTTTGGGCATGATGGTTGATTTCATTGGTGGTACAATGACACAAATGTTTGATCAGCTCCTTTACGGAGAGCAGGGTTAACATGGAATAAGAGGAGGGGAATAAAGTGGATTTTTCGACCGGACGGGGTATCGGGCTTATGAAAGCGCCGGGTTTGCTAATCGCTGTTTTTGCTTGTCGGAAAGCACAGAAAAATGAGGAATGGTAGGGGTGAAAAATAAAAATGGCTTTATTCATAAGTGCCTGTTTTTCCATAAACAATATTATGAAAAAATCTTGAAGGCACTTACGAATTTAGCCTGGAAAAGTAAATCGGGTATTAAAATCTTTTTTTGAAACCACCGCGTCCGCCACTGTCTCTTCCGCCACTGTCTCTTCCGCCGCCGCCGCTGCCGCCGCGTGAATTTCCACCACCATATCCGCCGCCACCGCCGCGTGAATCGCTGAAACCACCGGGTTTACGGTCGGTTTTGGGGCGTGCTTCCGAAACGGTCATCACTTTACCGTCGAATTCGGCATTGTTTAATTCTTCAATGGCCTTAGCTGCCTCTTCATCATTTGTCATTTCCACAAAGCCAAATCCCCTTGACCTTCCCGAAAAATTGTCTTTAATAACTTTAGCTGAATTTACGGCTCCATAGTCAGCAAACGCCTGTTTCAGATCCTCATCGTTGATCCTGAAACTCAAATTTGATACAAAAATGTTTTTCATGTAATTATTTAGTGAATGAATACTGGATGGCTGGTGATTCTAAGCTTCAATCACGAGAAGGAACCGGCGGCGATACAACTTCGAGGAGGTAATAACGACTGAATGGCTTGCCTTGTGGATCTCTGAATATTCAAAAGCCGGTGCAAAGATAGATAATTAAACCGAGCAATCTACGTATTAACGTAAATAATAAGCGATTGACATTTTTTTTTCCTTTGAGCGGTTGGGAAAATCCGTCAAAATACAATATCCGGGTTTAATTTCCTGTTTATATCATGAAAAGTCAGATAAAGCCGGAAACAGCATGATGTTATTATTTGTCTGCCGGAAATGATGTAGCTTTGAAGCCGATACGGATTTATGAAAAATGATCTTATCTCTCTGAAAGTTTTCAGGATTATTATTACACTTTTCCTGTTGATTCCGCTTGCTGACGGTGAGATAATGGGTCAACGCTATCAAACCACCACCTATACCGAAGCCGATGGCCTGGCTAACTCCATGATATTCGACATCGTGCAGGATTCGGCCGGGGTTCTCTGGATCGGTCGCCGGTCGGGGATCTCTTCTTACGACGGTACACATTTTTACAATTATAATATCTCCGACGGATTACGTTTAGCCAGTTATGCCTTTCTCACCATCGATGAAAAGGGAACCATCTGGGCGCTGAATGAAACCGGGTCCCTGTTTTTTTCACGGTTTGATGGAACGAAATGGCTGATCATGGACGCCAATGGGCAAATTCCTTCTGATTTCAAAGCTGATTACAGTTCCCTTGATGTGTTCTATGATAACGGAACGCCTGTTATCCTGGCAGGTACACAGAATAATGGATTCATTTTATACAAGGAGAACCGGTGGAAACTTTATACCACAGCCGATGGATTGCCAAGCAACAAAATCAGTAGCGTGCGGGGGTTTGGTGGTGATATATACATTGCGTCCGATAAAGGGTTATGCATACTCAGCAAAGGCATTATAAAGCCCGTTCAGTATTCCGGCACACATCTCCTTACCGGAATCATCCTTTCCATGGTACGTGATGGAAAGAAGCTATGGTTGCTCGGTGAAGACTGGCTTGGTTATCTTTCTGACGGTAAGTTCAAGATGATCACCAGCGGTTTTCACCTTCAGGTAAATGGAACAGTCCGAAAATGTTTCCTGCATGCAGGTCGAAACGGAAAAGTCTATTTTGGGAATATGTTTAAAGTCTTTTGCTATACTCAGGCTTCAAACAGCACCGTGAAACTTGACCGGCGCAACGGATTGATCTCCGAAGGCGGAACCTCTGTCCTGGTCGACCGGGAAATGAATACCTGGATCGCCTGCTATCGCGGGATCACCAAAATCGCATCAGAGCGGTTTGCAAATTTCTCGGAAAAGGACGGTCTCTATGGCAATGAGGTTGCTTCGGCCCTTGAGGTCAGCCCGGGCCGGTACGTTTTTGGTCATGACGGAGCTCTGACCTTTTACGACGGAAAGACCATGACGCGTTTTAATCTGGACCCGGTAAGGACAGAAGTAAATTATGAAACCAGGGTTATTGACATTCAAAAGGATGCCCGCGGAGATCTCTGGCTTGCCGTGAGTTCGCTCGGGCTGGCCCTCATCGATAAAAACAGACACGTTTCCTGGTATCATGAAAAACAGGGATTGACCGGTGCCGTGTTTACAGTAGCCTTTTCATCGTCGGGAAACCTCTATGCCGGTACCCCGCATGGGTTGTTCAAATTCAATAAGGGCCTGTTCAGGCAATTGGACATGGGTACCATCACCAGCAATACCATCCGGAAAATTATTCCCGGTACAAACGATACGATGTATCTGGCAACCCTCAGTTATGGCCTGGTCATAATGTGCGTGAATGAATTTATCGTCTGTAAATCAACCGACAACCATCTGGCAAATAATGTATTTGCATTCTTTGCAGATTCAAAGAAAAGACAATGGGTTGGCACCGCTGCCGGGTTATATGAGCTGGCCGGCCGGGAGTTGAAACGGGTGAATCGTGATGGATTGATGATAGACAAACCCGTATACCGGATTCTCGAAGACGCCCGGCAAAACCTTTGGATCGGAACGGATAACGGCGTTTATCGCTGGAATGGAACGACCCTGGATCATTTTACGGTAACCGACGGATTATCGGGTCAGGATATTAACAGGGCTGCAGGATTTATGGACAGCAACCACCATATCTGGTTCGGCACCAACAACGGGCTGACTGTTTTCCGGCCTGAATTTGACTATCTGCCCGGCCAGATTCCTCCACCAAAAGTTAGACTTTTCCCTGTCGTTGTCGGTAACAGTTCATTTGACCCCGGCCAGGACAAGGAACTTCCCTACAATTTGGAGGACATTTCATATAATGCCCGGGTGATCTCCCTGATCAATGAACGGCAAATCTTTGTCAAATACTACCTGGAAGGGTTTGACACCGGCTGGTCGAACGAGTTGCCGTACACCGGGAACCGCTACGTATTCAATAACCTCCGTCCGGGGTCTTACCGTTTTTTCCTGAAAGCACGGAACTCAGTCGGCACCTGGAGCGATCCGGTGGTTTCGGCCACCCTGACCATTCTTCCGCCTTTCTGGCTTCGCTGGTGGTTCATCTCCCTCGCCCTGATCTTCTTCTCAGGAATGATTTACATAGCGGCCAGGTTCATCCTGGTCAACCGCCATAAAAACCACCTGAAGGAGGTGGTAAATCTGCGGACCCGGGAACTCAGGAAATCGGAAATGCAATTGATTGAAAGCAATGCCGCGAAAGACACTTTTTTTTCAATCATTGCCCATGATCTGAGAAACCCTTTCAATGCGATTCTTGGTTTTCTTGATTTGCTTACCGATGATGAGTCATCTTACTCTGAAACAGAACGGAGAGAGATACTTGACCATCTGAAATCAGCCTCTGTACGAACATTCGAACTCCTCGAAAACCTGCTTACCTGGGCACGCTCCCAACGCGGTAGCCTGCCTTTTGAGCCTGTACATTTTCCCTTGTGCGAAGTCATTGCCGAAAATCTAGGCCTGTTTGGAACAGCAGCACAAAGCAAAAGTATTACGTTGATAAATAAATGCACAAAGGATTTTCAGGTTTTTGCCGACCGGAACATGGTCAGCACAGTGATCAGGAACCTGATCTCCAACGCATTGAAATTTACGTATCCCGAAGGAACGATCATTATAGACATTGAGCTGCAGGATCCGGATACCATTCTGGTTTCTGTGAACGATAACGGAATGGGGATACCACCTGCTACCCTGGAGAATTTGTTTAAAATCGAACAGCGGACCATGATCAAAGGCACGGCTAATGAAACGGGAACAGGGTTGGGACTGATCCTTTGTAAAGATTTCATCGTTAAAAACGGAGGTACAATCTGGGTTTCCAGCACCCCAGGTACCGGAAGCACATTTTCATTCACCCTGAAAACCAACTGACACCTTGTTATTTCAGTAATTCTCAAGATCCGGGAATAAATATGCATCATGATAATTCGCTATTCATGAGGGTTTTCACATGGTTTTTTCTTCCACATAATTTTCAGATAGCAATCATTATTGAACATTTATCTTCACATAACGTGTCAGGATCTCTGTCAACATTTCGTCCCTGACGGGACTGAAAATGGAAATGGCCATTTCTTGTTCTACCAATATTGTGTCCCTGACGGGACTGACAATAGGAGGGACGGAATTTAATTTATCCGGATAATTAAGTATTTCAATTGTCATCCTTCTTGTACCGGGGGTTCTCCTTTTACTGACCTTTTCAGCCTTCGTTTTCGGTTTTTTTCCGGTTATTTTGTGATTTACTGACTATTTTCTTTGCCATGGAGGATAACATTGAAAAAATATTTAAATTAGCAATACAATATGCAAAATATTAATTGATTGAGATCAATCATGCCAGCGAAATTTCACCTGTACGGGATTTTCCATTTGTGCATAATTTTCATTGGTGCAATTTAGGTAGACCATATTAACCATACATCAAAATCCGTTTTATGAAAACAGTGATACTTTTCCTGATCGGATTCCTGCCGGTCACACTCTTTTCCCAATGGATGTGGAAGAATCCTCTCCCAACTGGTAACAACCTGCAGTCGGTATCCTTTGCTGATGGAATGACCGGGTATTCTGTGGGGGATTGCGGGACCATTGTCAAGACAGGTGACGGTGGCATGACCTGGGTAACACAGAAATGCGCAACGACTGCATCCTTGTACGCTGTTTGTTTCTGTTCGCCTCAATCCGGATATTGTTCCGGAGAAGGCGGTACCATCCTGAAAACAGACGATGGAGGCGATTCATGGCAGCACCTGGCCTCGGGAACTACGAAAGCACTTTATTCCATTGATTTTGTCGATGAGAATACCGGTTATGCAGCAGGCGACGAAGGAATCCTCCTGAAAACAAACGATGGTGGCACAACGTGGAGTAAACTCAATTCCGGCACCACATACAAACTCTTTGCCCTCAATTTTATTGATCCTGATAACGGTTATGTGGCAGGCTTTGCCGGGGTATTGCTCAGAACTAACGACGGTGGTGCTACCTGGGTAAGCCGTCCGCTCACTTATTCGGAACCCATCGCTTCGCTCTGCTTCACCGGCATCGATACCGGGTATGCTACAGCCAGTTCAGGAATTTATAAAACAACTGACGGAGGGAAGAACTGGAGCTTAAAGACATTATCCAGTTATGCCAACTATCTCTGCTTCCCTGATAAAAATACCGGCTACGCAGTGGGTTATGAGGGATGGATCCTGAAAACAATGGATGCAGGCCAGACATGGAACCTCCAGGTGTCGGGGACATCAAGAAGTTTGTATGAAGTTCACTTTACAGATGCAAATACAGGTGTTGCGGTTGGAGAGGATGGTACGGTAATTAAAACCAGCGATGGAGGTTCCCATTGGTTTACTTTATCCTCCGGGGTTTCCGATTGGTTTTTTTCGGTCCATTTCCCGGATAAACAAACCGGCTATGCATCAACCTATAACGGGACTATTTATAAAACGAATAATGGCGGAACGGTGTGGAGCAAACTCCCGTTACTTTCAACAAGCTCGTGCAATGGGATCTTCTTTACCGGTTCAACTACAGGGTGTGTTGTTGGCGGGTACGGTAACGTGATGAAAACGACCGATGGAGGTTTAAATTGGACAACCCGTTCATCGGAGGTTCTCCCACTTCTTAATGCGGTCTGTTTCCCGGATGCAAATACAGGATATGCCGTGGGTGACGGAGGTATTTTGAAAAGCATGGACGGCGGGGATACCTGGTATCTGCAGTCTTCGGGGATTGGGCACTACCTGACCTCTGTCTGGTTTACCGACGCTGCACATGGATGTGCTGTTGGCGGCGGAGGACTGGTAATCAGTACAAATGACGGAGGCATTTCCTGGAATCCTGGTATTTCGGGTTCTTCAAAAACCCTGTTTTCGGTTTGTTTTAACGATGGGTTGTCCGGTACTGCAGTCGGGGATTATGGAACGATCCTGAGAACGATTGACGGAGGCCAGACCTGGAGCAACCGGGCTCCGGACGGACTCAGAATCCGGCTCCTTTCTGTCTGCTTTCCCGGTAAACGAACAGGTTATATTTCGGGAGAAGGCGGAATTGTGTTGGAAACAAACGACGGCGGCGATACCTGGATAGCGCACAATGCAGGAACCTGTACCGAAAGTTTATTTTCAATTTATTTCACCGATACGCTTACGGGGTATGCAGTTGGGACCTACGGTACAATCCTGAAAACTACCAGCGGCGGATCATCTTCGCTGCCAGGGAAAGTGGCAGCTAAGCCGGATTTCAGGATTTTCCCGAATCCTGCCGGGAACTCTTTTACCCTGGATGGATCATCAACTGTAAAGGATGGTCTACTCACTGTTTTCACACTGACCGGGCAGGAAGTGATGCGAAAAACGATAAGCGATCTAGGGGAAAGGATTGATATCACCCGGCTGAGACCAGGGATTTATTTTGTAAGATTATCAACCGAAAAAAAAATATTCGTAACCAAATTGCTGAAAAACTAACTTAATTACTCAAAATGATCAAACAGATTTAAAGATACTTTTCTTGCAGATGAACGCTTAAAATTAGCACTTTTCTTCTGTTAATCTTTTTGGGGCAAGATCAAACTATAATGAGGGACTAATCAATTAAAATTAAACGTCAATATAAATTACCATGAAAAAGTTATCTTTATTCTCGCATTCTTAACAATTGGCAGCATAACCATCCTGGCACAGCCGCTTCCGGTGCCGTCTTCAAACGCAGGCAACGGTGGCAATGGCCCGGTGGGTGGCGGTGGCGCCCCGATTGATGGAGGGCTTGCCACCGCACTGTTCATGGTAGCTGGTTTTGGCGCATGGAAATTGTTTAAAGCCTTGCAAAAAAAGAAGCTTTCAGATTATCACAATGAATGAACGGAATGATCATTTTGTATTTTGAATCTACAAGATAAATTCCAAATAATTTTCCTTGCTGATAATCTGATAATTTGAACCGTATTCTCCACTCCAACTTACGGGAATTCTTGTTTTCGGTTTACCGGATTTGATTTCGTATGCAAAATATGCTGACCCGACTTCTTCCACATAATCGATTTCGGTTCCTGAATAGGTTCGCCAAAAATAACAACTGAAATTCTTCTGATGGTATAGTAAATATTTACGTCGTTCAGCAATGATAAAGTTTTCCCATAATGCACCGGAATCATTTCGGTTATTTAACGACTTCATATTGTCAATCAATATATTACGAATTCCGGTATCATAAAAATAATATTTTTGTGATTTGCTTATTTCTTTTCTTGGGTTATGACTAAACGCCGGAAGTTTGAATATCACAAATGATTGTTCAAGCAAAAAAAGATACCTTTCCACGGTTTCACGATTCAACCCCAATTTTGTGCCAAGTTCATGAATGGAAACCTGTGATCCGATCTGAAATGCCAATAACTTCAATAACTCCCTGATCTTTAACGGATATTTAATCATCTCCAACTCCAGGATATCTTTGAAAATAAATGAAGAGGATATGTCGCGCAGGTATTCTTCTTTTTCTGAGTGGTTCACGATATTAATGACTTCAGGATAAGAACCGAAAATTAACCGCTCTTCAAGTTGATCTTTCAATTCGAATGGATTATAAATTCCTGCAAGTTCCTGCATTGAAACAGGTAATAGCGTATAGATTTTTTTTCGCCCGGCCAGCGATTCTGAAACCCGGCCGGAGAGTAAAAAGGAGGAAGATCCTGTGACAAGAATCTTTAACTCCGGCAATTCATCATGAAGAATTTTAAGGTTAATTCCTATTTCAGGAATTCGCTGCCCTTCATCAATAAACAACAATTCATAACCTGCCACCAACGACCGGAGTTTTCCCAAATCCCGGCTTGATAAAACGTCGATATATTTTGATTGGTCAGCATTAACCATCAGAGTTTTCAGACCCACCTCCTGAATTATTTTTTTTGACAAAGTCGTTTTTCCTGCCTGCCTGGGGCCATAAAGCAGAACAACTTTTTTTAGTTGTTTCAAATCATTGATTATCTGTGCTTTTAATATACGATTGATTTCCATGATGGAGGGATATTATTGGCAAATATATGAATATTTACGGTTGACCATAAATATTAAGGTTAATATTTACGCCGGATGTTTGGACAGCATTTGGAAAAACATACACCCAAACAGACATTCTTTTCCACGAAGGCCGAAGCAAGCCGAAACCTTGTCAACCTTTTGATTGCCTTTTGATTGCCTGTTTCCAACAGAGTTTGGCGTTCTAATTATGTTACAACCTATGCGTTTTCGCGTATAATACGCGATTATTTAAATTAACACATTGTTTACCAAAGAATACGGCAGCCGGAATGATTTCAAATTTGAAAATAGACTATTTCTTTCGCTTTCATTTTCAGCTAAATAACAATATCTTGTTTTGCGCTTTTATTTTTCTCTTTTTCCGGCGCATATATTGCTATTCGTAAAACCAGAAGGCCCTCTCTGGGAGTTTATTGTAAAATGATCTGCGATAACTAATATTACAAACCTATAGAATTTGCTTTCAAATTTAACAGATGCTACGGTAGTGATTTCTTCGAAAGGGTAATCATTACCACCTTTTTCTTTTTACTGGTACGAAAGTGATTAATCAATAATTATTTAGCGTGTTAAAAATGAATTAACCTAAATGACCCCACCCCTATCCCTTCGCCTTTAAGGGGAGGGAGCAGGGGGAGAGGTCATAAAAATTAAATTTTATGAAAAAATCATTTACTTTTTTACTCGTCCTTACGCTAACGACAGGCATTTTCGTGCAAACAGCAATCTCACAAATTACCGTTTCCGGCTCCAATGGCGCAAATGCGACTTACACCTCGTTAACAAAAGCCGATGGTGCATTTGCTGCACTTAACAGCATCACCCAGGCCGGCCAAACCATCACAATCACAATTACTGCGGATGTAACCGATGAAGACGGCGCAACTGCTTTAACAGGTGCTGCCGGAATGTGGACTTCACTTACCATCAGCCCCGATGGCGCCCGCACCATCTCCGGATCTGTGGCATTGCCGCTTATTGACCTCAACGGTGCCGATAATGTAACCATTGATGGACGAATTAACCAATCAGGTGATGCAAACCTCACCATCAAAAACCTGAATACTTCTACCAGTTCATCAAGTTGTACCATCCGGTTTATCAACGATGCTACCGGAAACACCGTGAAATATTGCAAAATTAATGGTTTAACCAGGGCTGCCAGTGGTGGTATCATCTTTTTTTCGACTTCCATTGCCGGTACTACCGGGAACGATAATAATGTAATAGATCATAATAGGATGACAAATTATTATGATGTGGTGAATACACCACAAGCAGTCTATTCAGCAGGAACAATTGGTAAGGAAAACAGTAACAACATCATCAGCAACAACAATTTCTTTCAAATCGGCTTTAGCAAGTTTATCACGCTGGGTTCGAATACCACCCAATGGACCATTTCGGGCAATAGTTTTCACGAATACACTGCAAAATCGATTGGTAATACGTATGATGGTGATTATATCTGCATCAATATCACAGCAGGGAACGACTATTCCATTACAGGGAATTACTTCGGCGGAAGAGGTCCCCAATGCAGCGGAGGTTATCAGTACACAGATGTTCATAGTAAAACTTATTATGCCATCAAAATCACTACAAATACCGCAGGAACAACCAGCATACAGGGAAATACAATCAAGAATTTACAATGGCAGAGCAATACATTTAATGATTTTTACGGCATCTATGTGGCAGGAAGTTCAAACTACAACATTGGGAACCTTACCGCGAATACGATTGGTGGGGCTACCGGTAACGGCTCTGTATTGAATACGAATAAAACCGGCGACGGAAATTTCTATGGGATTTACAATGTATCCACAGGTACGGTGGTGTGCAATAACAACTGCATCGGTTCAATTTCCACGAACAATGCAGGTACTCTTTGTACAAATATCTACGGGATATATTCAAACTCCTCGGGAAGTTTTACCGGTAACAACAACATTATTGGCAGTGTTGACGATGCCACCTCAAACAGCATTCAAGCACTTTCTGCATCAACAACAAGCGAACAGGTGGTCTATGGAATTTACAAGTCCAGTACCACCGGTGTAACAGTGATCGAAAACAATACCATTTCAAAACTGACCAATGCTACCACCAACTCAACAACAACCATATACGGAACGGTACAGGGTATCTGCACTCGGGGCCGCAACAGCCAGGTTACCGGCAACACCTTACGAGACCTCACCATAGCCAATGCCAATGGCAGCGCTACGAACAGTGGTACTGCAACCAGAACAGCAGCAACGGGTATTTGCATTATCAATTCTGCAACTGCAGTCAATAACATTTCAGGAAACACCATCTATAATTTATCGAACAGCAATCCGGCGTTTGCCGGCACGCTATGTGGCATCTATTATAATGATGGATCCTCGATGATCGGGACCATCAGTAACAACTTTATCCACAGCCTGTCAGTTAATTCAGGCACCAACGCTGCTAATATTAACGGGATGAAGCTTAATGACGGTGCTTTCGTTGCTTCCAACAACATTGTTTCGTTAAACGGTAACACGGCAACTACACTTTATGGCATTTACGAGAATGGAGCAGCATTAAAAAGCTGCAGTCTCTTTTTCAATACCGTTTATCTTGATGGTAGTCTGGCTTCGGGCGTTACCAATCCTTCTTATGCTTTTTACAGCAATACAAATGTCCGGTCAAGGGATATCCGGAACAACCTTTTTGTAAATTCCCGCTCCACTGCCGGTGGCAGCAACCTGCACTGCGCGGCTTATTTTAATTATAGCGACAATGTAAACCTTACCCTGGGTTACAACGACTATTTTGCACCCAATGAAGGTGGCGTACTGGGTTACTGGAACGGCACACCCCAACCAGGTGTGCCCATCGTAACCGGCAGTGACGGAAACAGCATCAATACAAATCCTTTGTTTACCCTCTTAACCGGCACGGCCCCTGCTAATTATATACCTTCGGCCACCCTTGCAGGCTTGGATGGACTTGGCATCACCACCGATTTTGCCGGTACAACACGTGCCAACCCGCCCACCATGGGTGCCTGGGAGCAACGTGTATTGCTGGAATGGACCGGCGGTGCTGCTACCTCCGACTGGAATACCGCCGGAAACTGGAATCCGGCACAAATACCAACAGCATCGTCAAATGTTACCATTTCCGGCACACCGGCGCAACAACCAATTGTATACCAGGCACCCGGTTCACCTGCGGTTTGCAATAACCTGACGATTGAAACGGCAGCCTCACTTTGGATTGATCCCGGAAAGGCGCTTACTGTAAACGGGACGCTCTCAAGCAACAACGATTACGGCCTTTACTTAAAGGCGGATGAAAACGGTACCGGCTCGCTTATTCATAATTCGGACAATGTTCCGGCTATTGTCGAAATCTACGTTACAGGAAGTACAGATCTGGGAGCTGGGAAATACCATTTTGTTTCCATTCCGGCACAGGAAATCAATCCAACATCAAATCTGTTCTTAGACTCATACCTCTATGAACTGGATGCCAACCAGCAGGAAGTTACCAACAGCAACTATTATGGTAAATGGGTTTCCATGGGAACCTCAACAACAACCCCATTGAATCTAAACAAGGGCTACATGGTTTATTACCCTTATGATGCCCCGGGATATTATACTTTCATCGCAAACCTAAACAACGGAGATTTCAGTTGTGCTTTGACCGGACATGTCGGAACCTATACCTTCAACCTGGTGCCTAACCCTTATCCTTCGGCAGTGAATTGGGGAGATGCATCTATTTGGAGCCGTTCGCCAGGCGTTGCAGGAAGTTGTTATATTTGGTCTGCTGCATCCGGAAATTACATTACGCTGCCAACAGGCGTACCCAACTATATTCCCGTCGGACAGGCCTTTATTGTGATGGTCAGCGACGAAGCATCACCTTCGCTTACCGTTAAAAACGCTGCGCGAGTTCACAGTTCGCAGGCTTTCTACAAATCTACCCGGGATATCAGCAACCAGCTCAGCATTAAGGCCGAAGCAAACGGCTATTCAGATATCACTACTGTTGCATTCAATGAGGGGGCCACGGTTGATTTTGACCTGCAAACGGATGGTATTAAAATGTACGGTACCGACAAGGCTCCCCAGCTATATACTGTTTCAGAGAGTGAAAAGTACAGCATCAACAACCTGCCGCTGTTTTCAGTGCAGACTGCGGTACCAATGAACTTTGAAACGAAATACACCGGAGAGGTAACCTTTACCGTTAGCGGGTTGGAGAGTTTCCCGGCAAACATGTCCATCAAACTCGAAGATAAGCTCACCAGCCAGTTGATCAACCTGCGGCAACAGCCTTCTTACATCTTTGCCCATCAGGCTGAAAATGCGGCCGGTCGTTTCATGCTGCACTTTAATGGCGCTACCGGTGTTGAGGAACCCCGGACTGACAATGGCAATGTCTGGATTTTCGATAATACCGTAAACATTTATACCCCTGGTTCAATTGGAGAAAATGCCCTGGTTGAAATATTCAACGCTGCCGGAAAGGTTGTTTTCAGCCTGCCGGTCACCCTTTTTGAACTTACGAGAATCCCGGTCAGCCTGAGCGGGTTTGCCGTGATCAGGGTAACCACAACGAAAGTCCTGCTGGTTAAAAAAGGTTTTTTCAAATAGAAATAGAAACGTTAAAATATTATTACCATGAAAAAAATAATCTTTATTCTTGCATTCTTAACGATTGGCAGCTTCACTTTACCGGCACAGCCGCCCCCGGCGCCGCCTTCAAACGCAGGCAACGGTGGCAATGGCCCGGTGGGCGGCGGCGCCCCGGTTGATGGAGGGTTAGCCATTTCATTGGCCCTGATTGCCGGATTCGGCGTATGGAAATGGTATATGGCCGGAAAAAAATTAAAACTTAAAAATTGAGCCTGCTCCGAAAAGGCAAAAGAGTTTTCGGAGTGGACTCAAACTTAAATATTTACAACATGGAATCTGAGAAAACAGAGGATGCTGCCCAAACTGACATGCCGGATCAGGATCCGCTGTCATCGCATGCACTCTTTGAGCTAAGGTTGTTTTCAACCTGCATTTTTGTATTTGCGGCTTTATTGGTGCAGGGTTTGCTAACTTTTCATACAGCATTCCTCTTAAAAACTTTTGCGTATCCTATCCAATACAGGCTGTTTACGATCAACTATTTATCGGAAAGCGCGACAAGCTGGACATTGGATCAGGTATATTTCGTTTACGCTTCGGGGCCACTCATTCTTTCAGTTTTTGGCTATCTGTTACTCGTTACACTAAAAAAAATCACCACAGCAAGCTGGAAAATCAAGCTCGCTATGGCCTGGATGGCTTTTCTGATGGTTAATGCCATCCCTTGCGGCCTTATAGCCGGTGTGTTCTTTTTCGACAGCTTAGGTGTAGCTTTTCAATGGTCGGTGAACATTTTCATCGTCAGGGTGCTGATTGCACTGGCTGTTTTCCTGATCCTGGTCTTTTTCAATCGCTACTGGTCCCGGCTGTTTATAAAAGCATCCTATACATCTGTTTTTTTAAAAAACCGAAAAAATCAAAAAGCATTTCTGATAAATGTTTATTTCAGACCATGGATTTATGGGTCGTTCATTCTCATGTTTTTCAACTGGCCGTTTTATAGTTTTTTTTGGCCCGCGTCTCTGTTAAGCCTCGGCTATCTGTCAATTTCTGTTTTGAATCAAGCACAATCGTTTTCAAAAATCCATATCATGAAATCGGAAAAAAGAATATTCGCCAACCGGTTTCAGATTTTGTACTTCATCATAGCGATTGCTTTGATATGGGTTGCGGGCACCTTCAGGATTAATTTATGATGAATCGGTTACTTTTTTACCACTGAGTATGCAGCAGGATACACCGGGTAAGTTAATGTTGGCGGGGGATTGAAGTAATTATATTTTTGAAAATCGCAACAAATTTGCGATCTTTGCATCATAAACCAAACTTGATCTTATGACAAAAAGACGTTTTCCGCTGTTAATCGTAATCCTTCTGGCGATCGTTGCCTGCAACCAGGGCACTAAAAAGGCAGATACCAACATAAAAAACGATACCACCCGACTGACCGTTCTTACGTTTGAAAAACAAGCCGACAGTTGCATCGATAAACCGGTAATCATTGAAGGAACCGTACTTCACCTTTGCAAACACGGCGGAAAAAGAATGTTCCTGGTTGACGGGACCGACAGCATTCGCGTTGAGGTAACAACGGGCCCGTCTATTGCTAAATTTGATGACGCCCTTGTTGGGAGCCGTGTACGTGTTTTCGGAACCCTGAAAGAGGAGCGTATCGACGCCAAATATCTCAACAAATGGGAAGCCGAAGTGAAAAAGCCCGTCGAAAACCATAATGTAGGTGTTCATACAGGTGCAAAAGGCCACGAAGACCAGGGGGCAAAGGAAAAACTTGAACAGATCAACGCGCTACGTGATGACCTGAAGAAAAGCGGGAAAGATCATTTGTCATTTTTCTCCATCGAGGCCGATAAATTCACTGAACTGAAATAACCATGCAGGTGAAAACCCTCCGCCGGTGGAACAATGTGCTTCACCGCGATATCGGCTATTTATGTGTTGGCATGACCCTGATATATGCAATCTCCGGCATAGTGCTCAACCACTTCAAATCCGGCGATTTTCAGCATCCCGATTACGGAAAGTCCTACACCGACCTTAAAGTGTCTCTTCCCAAAGATGGAAAGGTTGATCAAACCTGGATTTATTCGATACTTGACCAGGTAAAGGAAAAAGAACATTATAAAAGCTATATCACCGGTGAAGGTTATATACAGATTTTTCTTACCAAAGGATTCGTTTATGTTGATCTGAACACCGGAGAGGCGCAGATGGAGCAGAAAACAACACGATATGTGATCAAAGAAATGAACCTACTGCACTACAACAACCTTAAAAAGTTATACACATGGTTTTCAGATCTTTATGCCATTGGATTGATCATCCTCGCAATTACCGGACTCTTTGTACTGCGTGGTAAAAACGGCATACTTGGCCGTGGTGCATGGCTAACCGCCATCGGAATCATCCTCCCGGCGCTGTTCCTGCTATTTTATATGTAAGGCCAAATGTATAACAACTCACCTCAACCCCCTGACCCCTTCTCCTGAAGGTGAAGGGGAGATAGATTCTCCATTTTTGGCAGCAATTATGGTAAAGTCGTTGATAAACAAGTAGAAGGTATAGTAAGTCCCTCCCCTTGAGGGGAGGGATTTAGGGTGAGGTATTGTTGTT
>CAIYES010000409.1 GCA_903925275.1 uncultured Bacteroidales bacterium | reverse complement strand
CGATATGTTTTGCATCATGGAGACGACCCATGGGTCGTCTCAGTTTATGGAAACGATATGTTTTGCATCATGGAGACGACCCATGGGTCGTCTCTACAAACCCGAAACCGTAATATTTTTTCCGATTTTTAAAATCAACCCCTGGAGGACATTTCCAGGTCCCAATTCCACAAAATCGTCAGCGCCGTCTGCAATCATGTGTTGTACGATCTGGGTCCACAATACCGGAGCGGTAAGCTGGGCGATGAGGTTCTGCTTGATTTCTGCAGGGTCGGTCACCAGGTTTGCCGTAGCATTTTGATAAATCGGGCAAATAGGTTTGTTGACCAGGGTGGCATGGATGGCTTGTTCAAGTTCAATACGGGCAGGTTCCATCAGGGGCGAATGAAATGCTCCCCCAACCTTTAATGGCAATGCCCTGCGGGCACCGGCAGCTTTCAACCGTTCACAAGCGATTTCGATGCCTTTCATGCTGCCGGAGATGACGAGTTGCCCGGGAGAATTGTAATTGGCGGGAACCACGACTTCATCAATGGATTTGCATATCTCTTCCACTTTTGCATCCTCTAAGCCAAGGATGGCAGCCATGGTTGAAGGTTCTTTTTCGCAGGCTTTCTGCATGGCTCCGGCCCGTGCTGCAACCAGGCGTAGCCCGTCTTCGAACGAAAGGGCTTTACTGGCTGCAAGTGCAGAAAATTCACCCAGCGAATGCCCTGCAACCATATCCGGTTTAAAATCATCACCAAGCGTTGCTGCCAGGATAACGGAATGCAGAAAAATGGCAGGTTGAGTCACTTTTGTTTGCATAAGATCCTCACTGGTGCCTGAAAACATAAGGTCTGTAATTCGAAACCCAAGAATTTCATTGGCTTTTTCAAACATCTCTTTGGCTATGGGGAAGGTGTCATAGAGATCTTTACCCATACCGATAAACTGGGCGCCCTGCCCGGGAAAAACATATGCTTTCATAGAAAAAAATTAGATGGTGAGATGGTGAAATGGTGAAATTTCACCATCTCACCATCTAACATTTTCACCATTTATTTTCGGTCTCCTAAAAATCTCAGCAGAAACAGGAACAGGTTGATAAAATCAAGATAGAGCTTGAGCGCACCGAGTATACTGAGTTTTTTTACATCCTCCTGCCCGTATTCACCGGCGCCGGCGCCGATTCTCTTCAAACGCTGTACATCGTAAGCGGTAAGACCCGTAAAAATCAACACACCAATAACGCTGATGATGTAATCCATTGTGCCGCTTTGCATAAAGTAGTTTACAAGCATGGCGATTATTAAACCAATCACTCCCATCCTCATAATTGACCCGAATTTAGTCAGATCCGTTTTGGTGGTATAACCGGTCAGTGCCATAACTCCAAACATGGCAGCCGTGACGGCGAAGGTTTTATAAACCGAGGCCATGGTGTACACGAGCAGGATGAAACTCATGCTCATGCCCATTAATACAGAAAAAGCGATAAAAAGCAGCGTCAAAACAGTAGGTGATAACCGCTGGTAACCAAATGACATGAGCAATACGAAACCAAGAGGAGCAAGGGTCACTATCCAGCCGAGCGGGGTTATTACTCCGGTTTCAACATTTCTAAGGCTATTCACCAGCGATGCGGACGAAGCAAACCAGTATGCCGTAATGGCAGTTACTAACATTGCCAGGAACATCCAGCTGAAAACCTGTGTCATAAATGATTTTGCAACAGTTGCATCCTGTGTGCCCTGCTGCGCTGTATAAAATCCTCTGTTATTTGTTTGTTCAAACATTTTTTAATCCCCCCTTTTTAAATTAATTTATCAATTGATGAATGCATGCAATGCAAATAATGCAAGCAATGAAATGTAATATTCAATGCATTGCCTGCATTGCCTGCATTGTTTGCATTGTCTGCATTGTTTGCATTGTCTGCATTGTTTGCATTGTCTGCATTGTCTGAATTGTCTGCATTGTCTGCATTGTCTGCATTGCCTGCATTGTTTGCATTGCTAGCATCAGTGCAACTTTGTACTTATCAGGTGTAAAAACTCTGTCCGGGTTTTATCCCGTTCAAAAGCGCCGACGAAATCGGATGTCGTAGTGACAGAATTTTGCTTCTGGACACCGCGCATGGCCATACACAAATGTTGTGCCTCAATTACAACTGCCACCCCCAGGGGTTTCAGCGTGTCGTTGATGGCATCTTTGATCTGCATGGTGAGTCGCTCCTGTACCTGAAGGCGGCGGGCATAAATATCAACTACCCGGGCAATCTTGCTCAATCCGGTGATATATTTATCGGGGATATAAGCCACATGGGCTTTTCCGATAAAGGGAAGCATATGATGCTCGCAGAGTGAGTATATCTCGATGTCTTTCACAATGACCATTTCGCGGTAATCTTCCCTGAATTTTGCAGAACTCAGAATCTCCTTTGGATCAAGCGCATAACCCTGAGTTAAGAACTGAATAGCTTTTGCCACCCGCAAGGGGGTTCTCTCAAGCCCTTCCCTGCCCGGGTTTTCACCAATCAATCTCAAAATTTCCCTGTAGTGAAAACTCAGTTCTTCAGTCGTCTTCAGATTGAACTCCTCTGTTTTCTCGTAATTCAGTTTATTATTTGTTGCCATGAGAATTAAATAACGGATGGTTAACCAAAATATTCAATGATATTGTTTTCCGACTGTTCAAGCCTTACGCAATGCAACATACCCCCAAGCTTTTTGATACCATCTGCCAGTTCATTCCATATTCCGATGGCTACGTTTTCACTGGTAGGCACTTTTCCGGCCAGAAATTCAACTTCCAGATTAAGGTTTTTATGATCGACTTTTTTAAGGATCTTTTCATCGATCAATTTGCTCACATGACGCAAATGAATGATCATCCCTGTAATCGGATCAACTTCTCCTTTCACCGTGACATAAAGGATGTAATTGTGACCATGCCAATTGGGATTGGAACATTTGCCAAAGATCTCGAAATTCGCCTCATCCGTATTCTCAGGAAGAAACAGTCGGTGCGCAGCACTGAAATGTTCCCGGCGTGTGATATAAACCATTTCGGATGAATTAGTTCGCAAAGGTAATGCTTTTTCTGATTTGATATCCCGATATACAGGGCAATAGCTTTTTGTTGGCGGAGAAGACCCAGGTATATTTACGGCTTATGGGTTCAGAGATTTATTGGAAGTCGGATGGGTAATTTTAATAATGCATGTTGCTTCGAAAATGGTATAGCATAAGTACAGTACAAAAAATCCCATCATAAAAGCAATGGCATCTGTACGGTTAGCCAAAACATAGGTGATCATGACCCCGACGTAGAGTAACAGCTTGGCAATGATGGTTAAAAGAAAAGTGTTAACGAATTTAATGAACCTCTTGTTTATGGTTTGAAGCAGGTAATAAAATGATAGAAGAGAGGTGGCGATGAAAAAGAAAATTAAGAATGGCAATGCAGGAGAAACATAGGCTTTTGGCAGAATAAAAGAAAAAACCAATACGATGAAGCCGATGATTACCGAAAAAATCAGCAGTTGTTTAAGGTATTTAAGGTATACAGAGTTCATAACACAAATGTAAGCAATATTTAGGTGAAGGTTATGTTACCTGCGCAGCAGATCCCTGGTGGCAAAATAGATTGAGAGTGCAACAGAAATAAGAGAGAAGATCACTGTAAAGATTGGCTTGGTATGAAGCCATCGGTCAATCCTGAACCCGGCAAATACACCCACAAGAATGATAACCAGCATTTGAATGGCCATACCTGAATATCGGGCATAGTCGTTAAGATTTCTCCGGGGTATGTTTGTCATTTGTGAGGGGGGGGAATTTTATCTCTTTGAGGCCTCCCTGGTCCATACTGCATGTACCCGAAAATTTTGCTCCCGGCTCAATGGCCAGCTTTCCTGTCGTAATGTCACCGCTAAAACGCGCCGTCTCCTTAAGTGTCAGAAGTTCAGAAACCTTCACGGTGGCTTTGACTTCGCCTGAGAAATCGGCATTCTGGCATTGGATCTCACCATCGATTTTGCCGGTAGGTCCCACGACAATTTTGCCTTTGCATTGAATGGTCCCGTTCAGTGTCCCATCAATCCGAAAATCCCCATTGACCTGGATCTCTCCTTTTACCACCGCACCAGGACCTAAAATATTGATGGTGGGCATTTCAGGTTCTCTGTTTTTTGACATAAGGATCATTTTAAAAAGGTTATTTTTGAACCGGGTAATTCTTTTCAAAGAAACGAAGGTATTGCAAAATATCTTTATTCTTATAAAGTATGGGATAATTTTCTACAGAAATAACAAATGCGAAATACTCGCCGGCATTTTCCAGTTTGGTAAAAATATATTTACTGTCGAGAATGCCAAGAAAATAATTCATAGCTGTTTCGCTGTTATCAAAGTTGTTTACAGTAACCATCTGGCGCCCCTGATCTAACAACAAACTGTTAACCATCAGATTTTCAAGGCTGTGAAATTTCAAATTGTAATCTGACATTTTTGTCTTCAATGCATCAACGTCCACCAGGTTGTCGTTTACAACCAGCACATAAAAATGCACGGCTGCCGGATCAAATTTGTAAAGTTTCTGCGTGTTATCAACAACGCTTACCGAATCAGTGGCTATCGGTTTTCCTTGTGAATCTTTTTGTGTTCCAAGGAAGATGAGTACGTTCTCAGCCAATGGTTTAACGCTGCTTCTCGGGTAATCTTTTATCACTTTATTCATCGCTACCACCAGCGAATCCACGATTTCAATCTTCCCAAGTGCCAGTGCACGCAAATAGTCGAATTTCGGCATCAGGAGTGAATCGGAAGTGTAATGCGAACGTGCAATGTCGGCATTGTTAATAACCATATAATACTGCTGGTTTGTAAATGCTTTGTAGGTATCGTTATATAAAAGAGATGCCTCAGATTTCCGGGCATTGATCTCTTTATAAAAATTTGGGTTTATAAGTAGTTTTGCATAATCACTTTCAGGGTTTTGTGTCAGTATCTGATTCTTGTACTGATCACTTTTAGGTTGATTCTCCAAATGAGCATACAGGGTATGCAGTTCATAAGCACTTTGTAACTTATATTTATTGGCGGGAAACCTGTCAAGCAGGGTTTCGAATGTTTGTGTTGCATTTCCATAGTCGCCAAGCCCTTCAACATATATAAAACCTGCCTGGTAGTAAGCTTCGATGATCATATCGTTGGAGGCCTTGATCCTTGTAGTATCAAATGGGATATCCTTGATATAGTAGGCACGGTCTTTGGGATTCTTGGATTTGGCCAACTGTTTTTTCCCTTCCTTGGTTGTATCGCTCGGAGCACCGGGAACAGAATCTGTTGGTTCAGGCTCGGTGGAAAATGCAGCGATGGTTTTATCCGTAAGGAACCAATTGTCTTCAGATTTGCGTTGCCCCCATCTGCGTTTAAATGTTGAGAATCCCATCGACATGGTGGTCGGGTTGTAGAAATACCACCTGCCTTCCTTTGATCCGATGGCCTGTTGATCTATCCCGCTGCTCGGGCTCAATAAATACTGTGATTCAACTCTTTTCTGCTCTTCGATTTGTTTCTTCTGTTCTTCAGCAATCAGTTTGGCAATGATTTGATCGATGATTTTATTCCGCTGGTCTTCCGGCATCGCCGCCAATTTTTGCAAGCTATCCTGGCGCTGGATGACTTGAAGATTTTTCACCAGGTCGGTGAGGGTAAGGGTTTTTTTTGCAAGTTCCTTGAAATTGGGATAATCTTTTGGAAGAAACTGCATGGTGCTGTCGTAATATAACTGTGCAGTAATGTAATTGCGTGTTCCGAAGAAAATATCAGCAAGGTCAAGAGAGGAAATTGCCTTCTGGTAGTTATTTGTATGGCTTGTACTGACTGATTTTTTAAAATAATCAATGGCACTGGTGGTATCACTGTCTTGCAAAGCGATATGCGCAAGTGCAAAATAAATCTGATCCTGGAAATCGGTATTTTTATCATCCTTGAGCATCTTTGTCAGCTTTTTGATGATATATTCCCGTTTCCCGTTTTTTGCAGTGTAACATTGTGCCAGGTTGATCTTGGCATTGAATTCCATCTCATACGATTTTGCACGCTTGACCACATAGACATACAACTGTGATGCTTCGTCCAGTTCCCCGTTGAGCTGATGAATCTGGGCCAGGATAAATTTACAACGTGTCCTGACGGCCGAAGAAGGTTTCAATTCGAGGGCACGGTTGATATAGGGCACGGCTGCTTCATAGTTCTTTTGCAGGATATAAAACTGACCGTAAACCAAGTTCAACTCAGTCTCAAATTTATCAGGCGCTTCTCCTTTTTTGATTTTGCTCTGCAACATGTCAAGCATCGGTTCTGCCCTGTTGAAGTCGCCAAGCTGAATATTTGCCCTGGCCTGCCACAGCATTGCCTCGTACTTTATTTCGCTTTCGTTGTAAGTCTTGATCACAAACTCGAAGGTACGCCGGGCCATGGGATAATCCTGCTTATAAAAATAACATTTACCAATCAGCAGGTAGGAATCATCAATCCATCGCACATACTCCTTGCGGTTGAATTGCATAGAATGCTTGTTGATCGCCTTTGACGCTTTTTTAATGGCTACATCGGCGTATTGGGAAATTTTTGTGGCACTTGCCTTATCGCCGTAATTGTATACCGGGAGCACCAAAGCATAGTTATCTTTCAGACCGGCATTGTATTCTTTTAACCCCTGACGCAGATTATCCATGCCATTCCAATAAACATTGTAATGGGATGTGAGGTTATGGTATGTTCTGCGAACAAAGGTATTTTTCTTGGTGGAACATGCGTTGAGCATTGTCAACCCAGACAAAACCAGAATCCATACAGCGAGGGTAACTGTCTTCGATGATCTCAAAACGTTAAGGCCTTTAGAAGAATATTAACTATAATTTTACAAAAATATTTTAAATTTTTGAATTTGACCCGATATATCCCGAAACTTATCAAATTTGAAATGGAAAAGCACCTGCTTTTCAGCTTTCCCGCCTGAACCCGGAAACTGTTTTACCAATTCGTTTTTCATTGCCAATACCGGAAGATTTGCCGGCTCAGATAATTTTCCGATATTTGCACCGTTTGAAGGGCAGCAGGTGCGAAATGGCTTTGGAGAGAAAAGAAAAAAGAAAAGGAAAGTGGACTGAAAAATGGCGAAATAAATACCGCCTTGTTTTCATGACAGATGATACGTTGGAAGAGCGGTTTACTTTCCGGCTTTCAAAGATGAATGTGTTCATTGCAATGGGAACCCTTACCATTGTCCTTATTTTTCTCACTAGTATTCTTATTGCTTTTACCCCGTTGCGGGAGTATATTCCGGGTTATACCAACGTGGGGCTGACAAAGCAACTTTACCGACTGCAAATAAAAACCGATTCAATCGAACGCGATCTTGTCAATAAAGACCAGTTTATTCAAAACCTCAGAGATATTATCAACGGAAAAGACATGACGGAGGACAAGCCGATTGTAAGAGATTCCTTAAAACGTTATGACAATATAAAGATAAAGCGTTCAGTGGAGGATTCCCTGTTACGCCTTGATGTGGAAAACCAAAGCAAGTACAATCTGTATAAAATGGAAACCATGGAGACCGCCAGTCAGAAAAAGGCCTCCATCGGAGGAGTTTTATTTTTTGCACCGCTGAAAGGCATTATCACGAATGGATTCGACCCGGTAAAGAAACATTATGGGGTTGATGTTGTATCAAAGCAAAACGAAGCTGTAAAAGCAGTACTCGATGGTACCGTTTTATTCAGCAACTGGACAATTGAAACCGGTTATGTCATAGTTATTCAGCATGCGCAGAATATTGTTTCGGTTTATAAACATAATTCAGCCATTCTTAAAAAGGCAGGTGACTATGTGAGGGCTGGCGAACCTATAGCAATTGTTGGGGAAACAGGGGAACTGGCAACTGGTCCGCATCTTCATTTTGAACTTTGGAATGATGGCAATGCCCTCAATCCAAAGGATTATATTACCTTTTAACATAGCCGGCACAGGTTTGAAGAAAAACATAGCCATATTGGGATCAACCGGGAGCATTGGCACCCAGGCGCTGGATGTGATTCGCAGTCATGCTGATCTGTTCAGGGTAGAGGTGCTTACTGCCCATACCAATTGTGACTTGCTGATCAAACAGGCCATTGAATTCAGTCCAAATGCAGTAGTGATCGGGAATGTTGACTGCTATTCAAAAGTTTCAGCGGCTTTAAAATCATATCCGGTAAAAGTGTTTGCAGGACAGCAATCCATTGAGCAGATCGTGGAAATGGATGATATCGACCTGGTAGTAAGTGCACTGGTGGGCTATGCCGGATTGAAACCCACCCTTGCAGCGATCAACGCCGGGAAAAATGTTGCGCTTGCCAATAAAGAGAGCCTTGTGATTGCCGGCGATCTTGTTATGGCTGAAGCACATCGGAAAAATGTCATGATCCTGCCTGTTGACTCTGAACATTCGGCCATCTTTCAATGTCTTACCGGAGAACAGCCCGGCACAGTTGAAAAAATTTACCTTACTGCTTCGGGTGGCCCTTTCAGGGGGAAACAACGACTGGATCTGATAGATATTACAAGAGAAGCTGCGTTGAAGCACCCCAACTGGTCGATGGGCCATAAGGTCACCATTGATTCGGCATCCATGATGAACAAGGGGTTGGAGGTGATTGAAGCACGATGGCTTTTCAATCTCCAGCCCGACCAAATAGATGTTATTATCCATCCGCAGTCGGTGATTCATTCCCTGGTTCAATTTGTGGATGGTTCAATGAAAGCACAGATGGGGCTTCCCGATATGAAACTTCCGATCCTTTATGCCATGTCATTCCCGGTACGGATAAAATCAGATCTTCCCCGCTTCAATTTTTGCGATTACCCAAACCTAACCTTCGAATTGCCTGATAAAGATCTTTTCCGCAGTCTGGCTTTGGCTTACATTGCCCTTCAGGAGGGTGGCAATATGCCGTGTATCCTGAATGCAGCCAATGAAGTTGCCGTCAATGCGTTTTTAAAAGGTCGTATTGGTTTCCTGGCAATGCCTGAAGTAGTCGAACATTGCATGAAAACTGCCTCCATTGTCCAAAAACCTTGCTATGACGATTACGTTGCAACCCATCACGAAACATTAGAAAGGGCAGAGATGTTTATCAATCAAAGAATTACTAATAAAAATTTATAAAAACGCATGGAAATCTTTCTGAAAATCGTTCAATTACTGCTCAGCCTTTCAATTCTTGTCATTTTTCATGAATTGGGACATTTTATTGCAGCCCGTATTTTTAAAACCCGGGTTGAAAAATTTTATCTCTTTTTTGATCCCTGGTTCTCACTCTTTAAATACAAAAGAGGAGACACCGAATATGGAATAGGCTGGCTCCCCTTGGGCGGGTATGTAAAAATTTCAGGGATGATCGACGAATCAATGGATAAGGAGCAAATGAAACTTCCGCCCCAGCCCTGGGAATTCCGCTCAAAACCAGCCTGGCAGCGGTTGATCATTATGCTGGGTGGTGTAACTGTGAACGTTTTGCTTGCGATCGCTATCTATATCGTCATGCTTACCATGTGGGGAGAACAATATCTGCCTCCTTCAGCGGTGAAATATGGCATCTCGGTTGATTCATTGGGCTACCAGATGGGGCTCCGTGAAGGTGATCGTATACTTTCCATCGACCACAAACAGGTGGAAGATTTTTTTGCCATACCCAAAACGATCATTCTTGAAGAGGCAAAAACAGTGCAGGTTATCCGTAATGGACAGAATACTGATATCCAGGTTCCTCCGGGATTCATCAGTTTGCTCATCAAACACAAATCACCGGATTTCATTAAAGTTAGAATTCCGTTTATTGCCGATGATTTTACACCCGGATCGCCCGCCAAGGCTGCCGGGATGAAGACCGGTGACAGGATAATCGGACTGAACGATTCTGTAACGACCTATTTTAATCAGTTCAGTGCTTCTATAGGTCACTATAAAAACAAAACAGTTACGGTAACAATACTCCGCGGAACCGACACCTTGCGACTGCCTGTCAAGGTCCCCGGCGAAGGCCTGATCGGTGTTTATTGTAAAGCGCCTGCCACTTTTTTCGACTTCAAAGAAAAAAAGTATAATTTCATTACCGCTATCCCGGCCGGTGTAGTGAAAGCATTCGACAAGGCCGGCGATTATGTCAAATCCATAAAGCTGATAAAAAAGTCACCTGAATCGGTTGGCGGATTTATCACCATCGGTAGTATCTTTCCCTTTCCCTGGGATTGGCCTGCGTTTTGGTCGCTTACTGCATTCCTGTCCATCATGTTGGCGGTTCTGAACATACTTCCCATACCGGCGCTCGACGGTGGTCATGTCATGTTTCTGATGTATGAGATTATTTTCAGACGGAAACCCAGCGACAAATTCATGGAATATGCACAAATCGTGGGGATGGTACTCCTGTTCGGATTGCTGATTTTTGCAAATGGACAGGATATTATGAAACTTTTCAAGCACTGATAACTTGGTAAACAGGTAAACGGGTAAACGGGTAAACAGGTAAAAACGTAAACGGGTAAACGGGTAAACGGGTAAAAACGTAAACGGGTAAACAGGTAAAAACGTAAACGGGTAAACAGGTAAACAGGTAAACAAGTTAGCAGGAGAATTCACCCGCTCATCCTCTCACCCGCTCACCCGTTAACCCGCTCACCAGTTTACCCCTCATGTTGCAACCTTCTCCTGTAGCGATTTGAACCCTTCTCCCAGAATTTCTGTGGCATCGGTGACTGTCAGGAATGCTTTTGGGTCGATTTCATGAATATATTCTTCTAATAACGCCAACTCCCGACGGCTTACAACCGTAAAAATAATGCGTTTTTCAGCCATGTTGTACATGCCGTGCCCGTCGATGTATGTACCTCCCCGGTCAAGGTTATTAAGGATTTTATCACGGATCTCCTCATGTTTCTCAGATATGATGAACAGGCTTTTATCATAACTGACTCCCTGCAAAATAACATCAATCACCTTTCCGGTGATAAAAATCACAATCCAGGAATACAATGGAATTTTCCAATCCCTGAATACCAGCAATCCAACCAGCACAATTGCTGAGTCAACGTAGATCATCAGCATCCCCAGCGGAAGCTTGGTGTACTTTGCGATGATCATGGCAATAATATCACTTCCGCCTGATGTTGCTTTTGACTTGAAGATCAGTCCGAGCCCTACTCCTGCCAACACACCCCCGAATATGGTCGATAACAGGGCATCTCCTTCCACCAAGGGACGAAATCCCCAGAAAAATGTCAGGGTATCAGTAAAGATGGCAGTCAGGGAAAACCCGACAACCGTTTTAAATCCAAACCTTGGCCCAAGAAATTTTATTCCTAAAATTGTAAGCGGAATATCAAAACACAGGGCAACAAGACCTACCGGGGTGTTAAACAGGTAATGCAGCACGATGGAAATTCCGTAAACCCCGCCGGGTATTATTTTATAAGGTGTGATGAATAACACAAAGCTGGCAGCCAGAATAAAGGAGCCAACAATGATAAGACTGTAGGATAAAAACCATTTGCGTGTAAAGGGTTTTTCCTTGATTAGTGAAAATGCCATATAGATAATGTATTATTTGAAAAAAAACATCAGAATGCAAAGATATTTGATTGCAGTACAATGCAAGCCATGAAAGTTCGTTTATGATTGAAACATTTATTGCAAAACCCTGTATAAACAAGATGAATGCCGGTGTCTTTAGGGTTTTCTTTAGATTTGACTGAGTTTAAATTAGCCTTGCCATGATGGTGGTAATAAAAAAAAATGTACTTTTATCCCGTTTTTTCAATGAACCTGTAACATTGTTGCTGACTTTGCCTGTTAAATTACAACTTCCCAAACCGGGGATAAAGTATTTTATTCTCCTGATTCTCCTTGCTTTGCAGGGGGTTCCGTCTGTTTATGGACAGCAGCCTACACTGATCACCCATTATATGTTTGCCAACATGGCCATTAATCCTGCATTTGCAGGGAATAGTGGCGGGATAAATGTTTTAGGTCTGGTTCGTCAGCAATGGATAGGCTGGAAAGATGCCGACGGATTGAAATCGGCTCCTCAGACTTTTTTGTTGACAGTTGATTCTCCGATCAGGTTTTTACATGGCGGATTGGGAGGATCTATTTCGCAAGATCAGATAGGCGCATTCAAGAATATTGCGTTGAAACTTGGATATGCCTACAAAATGGAACTTGGATCCGGTGATCTGTCGATAGGCTTGCAGGCCGATCTGCAGAATATCAGTTATGATGTTTCCAAATTCAAACCGATTGATGAGGATCCTATTCTTAATGGTCTGGAAGGAAAAACCAGCACCATGGCAGTTGATATGGGGGCAGGTGTCTATTATAAGGTGCCTGAAAAATATTACCTTGGGCTTTCAATTGACAACATTTTGCAGACACGCGCAAAAAAGATGTACTATCAATTGCGTCGTACCTATTATCTTACCGGAGGCTATCAGTGGAACATTCCGGGACACCCGGCTTATGAACTGCTCCCGTCGGCGTTGCTAATGTATGATGGCGCTGCATTTCAGCTCAATGCCAGTTTACTGCTGATGTACAACAACAAGTTTTACGGTGGCCTTGCCTACCGGCTCAATGATGCAGTATCAGTGCTGGCCGGGGTCAGTATTAAAAGTCTCCGCATAGGGGTGGCTTATGATATCAGTACATCGGCTATGAGCAGGTATAATAGCGGCGGGTTGGAAGTTATGGTAAATTACTGCTTTAAAATTGACATGGATAAATTCCGGAAAAGTTACAGAAATACACGTTTCTTATAAAAGAAAATGTGTAAATTTGCTGTTTTGCTTGAAAAAATCAGATTTAAAATAATAAAACTCAATGCGTAGCGTTATTTTTCCTCCATTAATCTGCCAACAAATGAAAAAATTGCTCATTTATTCCGCACTGCTCATATTTCTGGGAAGTTGCGGTAACTCAGGAAGTGGTGAGCTTACGGGAGTAAAAAACCGAAAGCGTTACTATGCACCGGATCCGTTTGGTATGGTTTACGTTCCCATGGGTTCCTATACCATGGGCGTCAGCGATGAAGATATGCCTTATGCCCAGCTGAACAACCCGAAAACTGTTACTGTCCAGGCTTTTTATATGGACCAGACCGAAATTACAAACAACGAATACCGGCAGTTTGTTTATTGGGTCAGGGATTCACTTGCCCGCAACCTTCTTGGTGTTCTAAAGGCTGATGTGTACCTTATCACAGATGACAAAAGAACCGGTGAAAAGTTTGACCCTCCCTACCTTAACTGGAATGCCAAATTAGATTGGAACCCCTCGCTGAAGGATAATGACATCAGAGTTGCGCTGGAGCCTATGTATCTTGATACAAATGAACGCTATTACAGGAGAAAAGAGTATGATACCAGGAAGTTTTTTTATTCATATTATACTCTTGATCTAAAGGATGCAGCACGCAAGGATTTTAAAACTGCCGGGGCGGATCCCAAGGAAGCCAGTCTGGCAAACCGGCCAGAGGGATTAAAAAACCGTCATTATTATGTACATCAGGAGGTTGTTAACGTTTATCCTGATACCCTTTGCTGGATTCATGATTATGCATACTCTTTCAACGATCCGAGCACTGAAAAATATTTCTGGCACCCGGCGTATGATAACTACCCTGTGGTAGGCGTAAACTGGCGGCAGGCCAATGCTTTTTGTTTATGGCGTACCCAGTTTAAAAACAGTTTTCTTTATGGGAAAAAAGGGGAGAGTGTTGTCAGTGATTTCCGTCTCCCTACCGAAGGTGAATGGGAATGGGCAGCACGCGGTGGTTACGAAGGTAATCCTTATCCATGGGGTGGCCCTTACACCCGTAATGACAAAGGTTGTTTTCTCGCTAACTTCAAACCCATGCGGGGCGATTATGCTGCCGACGGAGGCGCAAAAACTGTTATTGTAGCACATTACCCTGCCAATGACTATGGCCTCTATGATATGGCAGGAAATGTTTCTGAATGGACGGTGACAGCCTTTCATCCAGCATCCTACAATTTTACATGGGATCTGAACCCCGATTATAAATACAATGCGAAGGATTCTGATCCTATTACCCTCAAACGTAAAGTGACCCGCGGAGGATCATGGAAGGATATTGCATATTATATTCGTGTTTCCACACGAACCTATGAATATCAGGATACAGCCAAATGCTATATTGGTTTTCGCTGTGTGCAGGATTATCTTGGCCGCCAGCGGTATGACAATCCTTCCCGGGCATCAAAAGTCTACAGATAATAAACTATATTAATCTCCTTTATTAACAATTAATCCTTTCATGTTATGGCTTTACTCGATTTCGTAAAAACAAAACAGTATAAGAATTTTATGGCCAAGCTGTATGGCTGGGGCGCTGCCGTGGTTATCATTGGTGCGTTGTTTAAAATCAACCATTATACCGGCGCTGATACCATGCTTATTATCGGCCTGGGTACCGAATCGCTGATATTCTTTTTCTCAGCATTCGAGCCACCCCATGTTGATCCCGACTGGAGCCTTGTTTATCCGCAATTGGCAGGGATATACAATGAAGACGAACTTGAGGCAGGTAAAGGTAGCTCAAAGGATACGGTGACCCAGGAATTGGATAAAATGCTGGAAAAGGCTAAAATCGGCCCGGAACTGATAGCCAGTCTTGGTATGGGGTTGACAAAACTATCTGAAACCACCTCGAAATTATCAAATGTAGCTGATGCCTCCCTGACCAATGACAGATATATCAGCACCATGAAAAATGCGACGGAATCGGCATCCATCCTGAACGATTCTTATCGCAAAACAGCCAGTACCCTTGAACAGAGTGTGTTTGCCTCTCAGGAGCAGTTGACATATATCAAGTCCTCCTCAAAAAGCGCTGCCACCCTTTCCACGATGTTCGGGGAAGTAAGCGAATCGCTCAAAGAAGATATTCAGGCCAACAGGGCTTTCTCTGCCAGTCTGTCAAATGTTACCTCATCGGCCAACAGATTTGTCGAAAAATACAATGAATCTGCTGATATCCTGTCGAAAACTGCTGAAACCCTCAATGCATCTGCCATTGGCGGGGCCGGTTACAATAAAGAACTACAGCGTGTTTCAAATAACCTTTCAGCCCTTAATGCTTTGTATGAACTGCATCTCCAGGGTTCCAACACACAGATGGAAAATACAGCAAAGTATAACAATGTACTGAATAAATTTGCTGCAAATCTGAATGAATCTCTGGCAAATACGGAAAAATTCAAAGTTGAGGTTGACAACCTCACCAAAAACATCTCCGCACTGAATAAGGTGTACGGAAATATGTTGTCGGCAATGAGTATCGGCGGAAAATAAGTAGAATTCACCTGTTAAAAAAATAACTAGATGGCTGGATATAAAGAGACACCGAGGCAGAAGATGATCGGGATGATGTATCTTGTACTAACGGCATTGCTCGCATTGAACGTCTCGAAACAGATTCTTGATTCATTCGTAGTTGTAAATGAGAGCATGGAATTGACGAACAGTAATTTTTCGAAGAAACTTGCCAACACCTATTCCAAATTTGAGGCTCAATATGCTTCTGACAGCTCAAAAGTAGGTCCGTATTGGAAAAGGGCCGTCAAGGCCCGTAAGTTGTCGCTCGATCTTGAAAAATTTGTGGATAGCCTCAAGTTTACGGTTTTGATGAAGAGCACCGGGATCAAATCGTATGATTCTGCTAAAATATTACCGTTAAACAAGGTTAAAAGACCTGATGATTATAATGAACCTACCAATTATTTTTTGGGCACTTCCGAAGACGGTTCTCAAGGTCAGGGCAAAGTACTCCAAGCAAAAATTGAAGAGTACAAAAAACAAATGCTGAGTCTTGTTGATCCTAATTCCCGGAATAATATTAAAATGGGCCTCGAGACCCAGGGAAAATACCAGGATGCCAATAAAAAATCACAGAATTGGATACAACATAATTTTTATCATACGATTATTGCCGCCACGGTTACCATTTTAAACAAAATTAAGGCTGAGGTTTATAATGCTGAGTTTGATGTCGTAAATAGCATTATTACGGAAGTCAGCGCCAAAGATTATAAATTTGATGTTATCAAGGCCAAGGTAATTCCGGAGAGCAGATTCGTATTTTCGGGTGATAGCTACAATGCAGAAATTATTGTTGCAGCTTATGAGACGAAAGGAAAAATAACTGGGAAATGGGTTTTTGGCGCGGAATCACTAAGTGCAGCGAATGCCGGCGGCGCACGCGATCTTGAAGGACCCAATGGCGTTGTTAACCTGAGCATTCCTGCCGGTGGTGTTGGATCACAACGATTTGCGGGATATCTTGAAGTCCTGGATCCCATTAGCGGAAAAACGCAAAATTATCCCTTTAGTGAGGAGTACATTGTTGCCAAACGTTCAGTTTCTATCTCTCCAACCTTAATGATGGTCTTTTACAAAGGAATCCCGAATCCTTTGAAAATAGTTGTTCCCGGCGGTGCAACTGATGTTCAGGCTACAATTTCAACAGGAACGGTTACGAAAACAGATACAAACTATATTGTACAGGTTCCCGCATCGTTAACTGGCGGCCCGAGACAAGCGGTTGTGACTGTCACCGCTGTTTATGGCGGACAAAAAGTGACATTAGGCTCAGAAACATTCAGGTTGAAAGATATTCCTGAGCCGGAAGTCAGTATCAATGGTTTTTTAAATTCGGAAGTCACAAAATCTCAACTTCTGGGTGGGAATCCGATGATATACGCCAACAGGCCTCCAGGCTTTGACTTAAAGGTTAGTTATAAGGTGTTATCTTTTAGAATGTTAAGCACGTCATCCTCAAATCGGGCGATCGATTGGAAAACTACCGGGAAATATTTGAGCGATGATATGAAAACAACATTGCAGGATGCCAGACGAAATCAGCAGATAATGATTACTGATATTAAGATTGAAGCACCTGATGGGGTTCATACAATTCAAAAGTCCATTTCATACAGAATAATTTAAAGTTTTCTCTCAAATTAAACCCGATTATATCTATGAAAACTTCCTTGGCTTTTTTGTTAGCTGCCTTTCTATGTGTTTTTTTTCCTTTTGAGGGAAAAAATCAAAATTCAGGCCAGAGCACTCCGCCAGTTAACAACACGCCGGTCGATAGCACGCCGCGCGACGGAGTGTATGATAAAATGGCTATAACACAGCAGGACCCGATTCCTTACCCGTATCTGCGTGAAGCAGATATCGTTTGGACCAAACGAATCTGGAGGATGGTCGACCTGCGTGAAAAAATCAATCAACCATTTTATTTTCCTGAGAAACCCCGAAAAGATTACAGGAGTTTTGCCCAACTCCTATGGGACAATGTGATGGATCATACCATTTCAGGGGTTTACAACGCTAATAAAAACGATCGGTTTACGGTGCCGATTACGTTAACTGAAATTCTCGACCAGTCCGAAAGCATTGACAGTAATCTTGTTACTGTGGATTCTGCCGGGATTGATATAAAAACGTGGGTTGTCACGCATAATAAATTTTCGCCGTCTGATGTAAAAAAGTTCATGATTAAAGAAGATTGGTATTTCGACAGGCAGCGCTCGGTATTCGAAGTCAGGATTTTGGGAATCTGCCCAATAACCAAAAAAAGGGTAAAGGGTATTGATCAAGGAGATAATTATTTATTCTGGATTTATTTCCCGGAATGCCGCAAAGTGTTTTCTCAGTATGAAGTTTTTAACCTGAAGAATGGCGTTGCAGGCAGATTGACTTATGATGACGTTTTTATGAAACGCATGTTTTCCAGCTATGTAGTTAAAGAAGAAAATGTGTATGACCGCGAAATTGCGGATTATGCGAAGGGTATTGAGACCTTGCTTGAGGCGGAAAAAGCTAAAAGTCATCTTTATGAATTTGAACAAAATCTCTGGGAATATTAGGGTTAAGTGACCTCACCTCCAATTTATTTGAGGCTGTCTCAGGGTAATGAGACAGCCTCTGTTGTAAAGGTGATTTGCGTTATTCCTCCTCCCTTCCCCGGATTCCTTTTTTTATGTGTATTGGATTGATAATTAAAGTATGGCAACTTCCTTCCTGGAAACTCCGATAGAATATCTTAAAGGTGTAGGCACGGCAAGGGCAGATATGCTAAAAAAGGAACTGAATTTAAAGACGTTCGGAGAGCTACTCACCTATTTCCCTTTTCGCTATATCGACCGGAGTAAATTTTACCGTATTGATGAAATCAAAGATGATTCATCGTACATTCAGCTTAAAGCAAAGATGGTGCGAATCCAAATGGTCGGGGCGCCTCAC
This sequence comes from uncultured Bacteroidales bacterium, assembly GCA_903925275.1. GTDB lineage: Bacteria > Bacteroidota > Bacteroidia > Bacteroidales > FEN-979 > CAIVAT01. Next base: position 6,430 of record CAIYES010000409.1, on the reverse strand, counting down.
CATCAACGGTTGGTTGCTACGATTCGCGACGAAAGCGGAGAAATCGATCTTATATGGTTCCAGGGAGTTAAATGGGTACTCGAAATGCTTACTCCGCAGCAGGAGTATATCGTTTTCGGGAAGCCGACCCTGTTCAACGGAAGATGGAATATCGCTCATCCCGACCTGGAGATCCCAACTACCCAACCGTTGCCGCTGAGTGAAACGGTAAGGCCAATCTATAATTCAACAGAAAAGCTTAAATCAAAGGGACTCGACTTTAAAGGGATTGGCAAACTTGTAAAAAACCTGTTATTGAATGAAAAATTTGCCATCCCCGAGAACCTGACCTCCGAAATTCTTCAAAACCTGCGATTGATCAACCGGCAGGAGGCCTTTGTCAACATTCATTACCCGCAAAGCTATGACTTACTTAAGAAAGCACAAACCCGGTTGAAATTTGAGGAGTTGTTTTTCATTCAGCTCCGACTTACGAAACAACGATCGGGACGGCTCCTCAAGCTTGATGGGCATAAATTTTTAAAGATTGGAAATTATGTCAACCAGTTCTACCATCACCACCTTACCTTTGAATTGACCAATGCCCAAAAACGGGTGATCAGAGAGATCAGGGCCGACCTTGGCTCGGGACACCAGATGAACCGGTTGCTTCAGGGGGATGTAGGCAGTGGAAAGACATTGGTCGCGCTGATGACCATGCTCATTGCCCTCGACAACGATTATCAGAGCTGCCTGATGGCTCCCACGGAAATCCTGGCAAGGCAGCACTTTAATACCATCTCACTCATGCTTACCGGCTTGAATGTAACCGTGAAATTACTCACCGGAACTTCGAAATCTGCCGAACGTCGTGCGATTCTTGCAGGATTGAAGGAAGGGGATGTGCAGTTGCTGATTGGTACGCATGCGCTGATTGAAGAAAATGTGCAATTCAGGCATCTTGGTTTAGTCGTTATCGATGAACAGCACCGGTTCGGGGTAGCCCAGCGTGCCAAACTCTGGGAAAAAAATATAATCACACCTCATATCCTTGTCATGACTGCAACTCCCATCCCGCGGACCCTTGCCATGACTTTTTACGGTGACCTTGATACCTCTGTCATAGATGAAATGCCGCCGGGGCGAAAAGCCATCGTTACCCGGCACGTATATGAACCTGACCACGGAAAAATTTTCAATTTCATCCGGGAAAAGATCAGGGAAGGCAGGCAGGTTTACATTGTCTATCCCCTGATCCAGGAATCGGAAACACTTGATCTGAAAAATCTTAACGACGGTTACCAGCACATTGTTACGGAATTTCCGGCGCCCCAGTATGCCGTTAGTATGGTGCACGGGCAGATGAAACAACAGGAGAAAGAGGCTGAAATGAAACGGTTCCTCGAAAATAAAACCCAGATCATGGTGGCAACAACCGTTATCGAGGTTGGAGTAGATATTCCGAACGCTTCTGTCATGATTATTGAGAATGCAGAACGTTTCGGGCTTTCTCAACTTCACCAGTTGCGAGGCCGCGTTGGCAGGGGCAGCGACCAGTCATACTGCATCCTGATCAGCAGGTATGAGCTGTCGGCCGAAGCACGCAAACGTATTGCAACGATGGTGCGCACCACCGATGGTTTTGAGATTGCAGAAACCGATCTGCAAATTCGCGGGCCTGGCGATTTGCAGGGAACACAACAAAGCGGTATCCTGGACCTGCGCATTGCCGACCTGGTAAAGGATGAAAAAATATTGAAATACGCCCGGAATGTTGCAACTGAAATTATTCAAAACGATCCCGGTTTGTCAAAAAATGAAAATGCCATTCTGGCACGCCATCTTCTCCTGATGGACCGCAATCAGCAAAATTGGGGGCTGATATCCTAGGTGCAATCGTTTTTATTCCTACCTTTGTTTCCTTAATCTGTATGACAAATGAAAATATCGTACAACTGGCTTGCACAATACCATGACCTTGATCTGTCGCCTGACAAGGTGGCGGAAATGCTAACCGGATGTGGTTTGGAGGTGGAGAGCCAGGAACTCTTCCAATCAGTGAAAGGGGGACTGAAAGGTGTGGTTATCGGTGAAGTGGTATCCTGCGAAAAACATCCTGGATCTGACCATCTCAGCCTCACAACGGTTAATATCGGAGGTGCCGGCCTCTTAAAAATTGTGTGCGGCGCATCAAATGTAGCCTCGGGACAGAAAGTGGCTGTTGCAACTCTGGGAACCACCTTATATTTTAATGACAGTGAATTAACATTGCAGCGGACAAAAATCAGGGGCGAGGTTTCTGAAGGCATGATTTGTGCCGAAGATGAACTTGGCCTGGGATCTTCTCATGCAGGGATCATGGTTCTTGATGCAGATGCCATGGTTGGTATGCCTGCCAGCGATTATTTCAAGGTTGAAGAAGATGTTACTTTTACCATTGGACTTACTCCGAATCGTGCCGATGCAGCCTCACATTGCGGGGTTGCACGCGACCTGGTGGCTGTGGTAAATAATTTCGGATTGGATGAAAGTCCCTCCGCTCCGCAGGGTCATTTTATGATGCCCGATGTTTCGGATTTCAGCATTGACAATGATAGCCGGCATATCGAAGTGATTGTCGAGGATTTGGAAGCTTGTCCGCGTTATACCGGGATCACTGTTTCAGGAATAAAAGTAGGGGAATCGCCGGATTGGCTGAAAAACAGGTTGATGGCCATCGGATTGCGTCCGATCAACAACATCGTGGATATTACCAATTTTACGTTGATGGAGTTGGGACAACCACTGCACGCATTCGATGCCGATCGTATATCAGGCAACAAGGTCGTTGTGAAAAAATATCCGAAAGGAACAAAGTTTGTCACGCTTGATAACATTGAACGTGAGCTATCCGAAAACGATCTGATGATCTGTAATTCCTCAGAACCAATGTGCATCGCGGGAGTTTTTGGCGGTGTAAAATCAGGGGTTACGCATGAAACTACGAGTGTATTCCTTGAAAGCGCCTGTTTCGATCCAAAACATATCCGTAAAACTTCCCGGTATCACGGACTTCAGACCGATGCCTCATTCCGGTTTGAACGGGGCACCAATTACGACATTACACTATATGCTGTTAAACGTGCTGCCATGATGATTAAAGCATTGGCCGGAGGGAAGATTTCATCAGAAATCGTGGATGTCTATCCAAACCCTTTTCCACTGGTCATCGTGGATCTTTCGTATAAAAATCTCGATCGCCTTATCGGAAAAACCCTTCATCGCGGGGTCATTCAGCGCATCCTGCAGGATCTTGGAATTGAAGTCCTGGAACCCCTCGCCCCCGACTCCTCTCCCCAGGTGAAAGACGAGTATACCCGATTGGGCATTCCTGTTGGTCAGGCAGGGATGCCGGAACCTGTTTCAGGACTCCGGCTGCAGATTCCAGCCTTCAAGGTTGATGTAACCCGCGAAGCCGATGTGGTTGAAGAAATTTTACGGGTTTATGGTTACAACAATATTGAAATAAACAATGAAATCAGGGCTTCCCTCTCATTTTCAACATCAATCGATCCTGAAAGGGTTCAAAATCTTGTTTCAGATTATCTGGTGGCCAACGGCTTCCACGAATTTATGGGTAATTCGCTGACAAAATCCACTTACTATCAAGACAATCCGGATTTTCCATCAGAACGGTGTGTGAAAATGTTGAATCCGACAAGCCGTGATCTGGATGTAATGAGGCAGACGCTGCTTTTTGGTGCGCTCGAAAGCCTTGTTTACAATCAGAACCGTAAATTTTCAGACCTTAAAATGTTTGAATTCGGCAAAGTATACGCACTGGCAGTTGATAAAAATGATGTGGTTTCTGGATATCATGAAGAAAAACATCTGGCATTGCTGATGACAGGCCGTTCGCAGCCTGAAAACTGGAATACTTCTGATAAACATGTTGACTTCTTTGAATTTAAAGGATATCTCGAAGCGATCTGTAAAAAGTTGTCCGTTCCACTGGATATCTGCAAAATTGAACCATTCCACTCCAGCCTGATCACAGATGGTTTGGCATATACTTCAGCGGGAAAAAACATTTTCATTCTGGGTCACGTTGCCAACCATTTACTCAGCTCCTTCGATTGCAAACAACCTGTCCTGTATGCCGAGGTGAACTGGGATCACCTGTTTGCACGTATACCCGGTAAAAATGAAAGATTCAACGACCTCCCCAAATTTCCCGAAGTTCGGCGTGATCTTGCCCTCCTTGTCGATCAGGCGATCACTTTTGATCAGATTGAACGGCTTGCTTATCAGACAGAGAAAAAGCTGTTGAAGAAAGTGGGGCTGTTTGACGTTTATGAAGGCGATAAAATTGCATCGGGGATGAAATCCTATGCCATAAAGTTCATTTTGCAGGACAGGGAGAAGACCCTAACCGATAAAGAGATTGAAAAGACCATGGAACGAATTGTGAAAGTCCTTGTCTCCAATCTCAATGCACAGCTCAGATAATAAAACCATGGACATCCAGTCAATCAAACAACGCTTTGGAATTATCGGAAATTCACCGATTCTTGACCGTGCCATTGACATAGCCCGTCAGGTTGCTGCAACTGATATTACAGCACTGATAACCGGGGAAAGCGGAACGGGAAAAGAATTTTTTCCAAAGATCATCCATCAGCTAAGCGCAAGGAAACACGGCCCGTACATCGCGGTGAATTGTGGTGCCATCCCCGAGGGAACCATTGATTCGGAACTTTTCGGACATGAAAAAGGCTCATTTACCGGGGCTCACGAAGCACGCAAAGGCTATTTTGAAGTAGTTGACGGAGGTACAATTTTTCTGGACGAGGTGGCCGAACTTCCGCTGGGAACACAAGTCCGTCTGTTACGTGTTCTTGAATCGGGAGAATTCATGCGAGTGGGCTCTTCAAAGGTATTGAAAACGAATGTCCGGGTGGTAGGCGCCACCAATGTTATTATCCCGGATGCCATCTCCAATGGGAAGTTCAGACAGGATCTCTATTATCGTTTGAGTACTGTCCCCATTTCTGTTCCGGCATTGCGGGAGCGGAAAGATGATATTTACCTGCTTTTCAGAAAATTTGCTTCAGATGCAGCCGAAAAATACCGGATGCCCTCGATTCAGGTTGATGATGAAGCTCAACAAGTACTTCGAAACTACCGGTGGCCGGGAAACATTCGCCAGTTAAAGAATCTGACAGAACAGATCTCGATCATCGAGAAAAACCGGGTAATTGATGCAGCGACACTGCTCAAATATATGCCACAAGGGCAAACCAATGAATTGCCAGTTTTATATAAGGGAGAGGATGCTTCGAAATTCAACGAACGTGAGTTGCTTTATAAGGTGCTTTTTGACATGAAAAAAGACATGAACGACCTGAAGCAATTGGTCATGAACCTCATGCAAAGTGAAGATGACATCAGCAGCAATCTTGGAGAGAATACACATCTGATCAAGCGACTGTACAAGGACTTTGAGGATGGAAAAGAATCTTTACAGCCGATTATTGTGCATCAGTCGGACAAAGGGTTCTCAGCCCAGGAAACCATCGAGGAACCTGAGGAAGTTGAAGAATCACTGTCATTACAAAAAAAGGAGATCGATTTTATCAAGCGTGCACTCACACGACATGAAGGCAAACGTAAGGATGCTGCCAATGAATTGGGCATTTCGGAAAGAACATTATACCGGAAGATCAAAGAATATGACATCGAACAATAATGGGTTAACTTTGTATATCAATTAATACCGTTTTGAGAAATTTGTTTTACAGGACTTTTCATTTTTTTCCGTTGCGAAGGTTTTTCCTGCTTTTTGCAATGATCATGGTTTTTTTACCATCATGCCGGGTAAGTTATTCATTTACAGGAGCATCAATTTCGGCAAGTGTAAAGACCGTGACCATCCATTATTTTACCAACAATGCCGGGTTGGTCGTTCCCACGTTGTCGCGCACAGTCACTGATGCATTGCGTGATTACTTTACCTCTCAAACGAATCTTGTACAGGTTGACCGCGACGGTGATCTTCTTCTCGATGGATCCATCACGCAATACTCTGTAATGCCGGTTGCAATCCAGGGCAATGAAACAGCAGCCATGAACAGGCTTACCATCCAGGTGAATGTTAAATTCACCAATAAAACCGATTCAAAGCAGAACTGGGAATCAATTTTTTCACGGTATCAGGATTATTCAAGCAGCTATAACCTATCATCCGTGCAGGAGGGATTGATCAAAGATATTACCGAACAACTTGTTCAGGATATTTTCAACAAAGCGGTTGTTAACTGGTAAAGTGGTTTATAGGTTGATGGGTTGATTGGTTGATGGGTTGATGGGTTGATGGGTTGATTGGTTGATGGGTTGATGGGTTGATGGGTTGATGAGTTGATGAGTTGATGGGTTGATGGGTTGATGGGTTGATTGGTTGATGGGTTGATTG
>CAIYES010000408.1 GCA_903925275.1 uncultured Bacteroidales bacterium | reverse complement strand
CATATCTCTACTGGACAAGACTCCTGTGAGAGAGATACTTACAAAATGCGATTACAAAAATGTCAAAGAACAACAATCTAATCAATTAAAAATCAGTGGGATTTAAGTGCCCACTACTGACTTTCCATCTATCCTGACTATAACCCGGAATTGAGCCAGCAGCAGTATTTTACTGCTGGTATGTTTGTGAGGCAACCTATTTGGCTCGGGGGTAAGCTCAGTACTGCGCGAAATGTGGCAGCAACAGAGGGGGTATGCATGGCCATTCAGGATGTTACCCGTTTTCATCCAGGTGATTTCTTCCCTTTTGCCTACTATCCCATTCATGAGTGCATATATTTCAGTTGCCCGGCAGGGAGGAACGCTCGCCGACAACAACCTTACCATACTTCATATGCTTGGGCTTATGGTTCTGTTTGCCGGCCTGTGTTTCTGGAGATTCAAAGTACTTGCCGGTAGATCGTTTGAGGATACACAGAAAATACTTCAACCAAAATGAAAAACGTCAAGTCAAACATTTTATCACCAGAGGCGAGTGCAACGCCGAAACTTCCCGGCCAGACTGGCAAGGGTATGATGAATTTGGTAATCGACCTCATCAAACCTTATCGTTTTTGGCTTATCGTGGTTTTTGCAGCAATGCTTATAGAAACTGCCATGAGTATAGCTGCACCCTGGCCATTGAAAGTAATCATCGATAACGTGGTCGGAAAACACAAACTGCCGGATTTTCTGACATGGCTTCGCGATTTTTCGTCTGGTGAAAACACAATGGCATTGGCAGGGATCGCGGCTGCCGCCACGGTGCTCATCGCGGCAATTGGTGCAGTGGCCGGTTATATTGACAACTATTACACTGAAAGTGTCGCACAGTATGTAGCAAATGATTTACGCAAACGCCTATATCATCATCTTCACCGTCTGTCGCTGAAGTATTACGACACCCACAAAACCGGTAACATGCTCAGCACGATCACCTCTGATGTGGGAACGATCCAGAGCTTCGCCTCAACGACGCTGCTCAGCATTCTTGTTGATTCGCTCACCATCATTGGAATGGTTGGTGTTATGATCTACCTTAATTTCGATTTCGCGCTCGTTGCCATTGGTGTAACACCATTCCTGCTTCTATTTATCGCCCGTTTCAAGAAGGCGGTGCAGAAAGCAACACAAGAAGTGCGCATACGTCAGAGCGAAATTGTATCCGTTGTGCAACAGGGATTGGAATCAGTTCGTTCCGTCAAGGCATTTGGCCGGCAGGACTTAGAGGAGTACCATCTCGGAGAGGCCAGCATGGAGACCGTCAAGGCAGCGCTGAAAGCAAGGCGTGTAAAGTCGTTACTCTCTCCAATTGTCTCGGTTACGGTCTCCCTCTGTGTGGCGTTCGTGCTCTGGCGCGGGGCTGGATTGATTCTTCGCGATGCGATGACCATCGGCGCCCTTACAGTCTTTCTTTCTTATCTCAGCAAATTTTTCAAGCCGGTGCAGGACCTAGCGAAAATGACCAATGTCATTGCACAGGCAACTGTCGGGTTGGAGCGGATCCAGACGATCCTCGACGCCGATACGATCCTTCCGCAAAAGCCGGATGCATATACTCCGGGAAGGCTTTCCGGCAAGATTGTTTTCGAACATGTTTCCTTTGCCTACGATCCGGCGGCGCCCGTGCTGCGCGATATCAATCTTTCAATCAATCCAGGACAACGAATTGGTATTTGCGGCCCGACGGGTGGAGGCAAGTCTACAGTACTGAGTCTTATCCCGCGATTCTACGATGCAACCACCGGGCGGGTCTTAATCGATGGGCTCGATGTCGTCGACTATAAACTAGACCTGCTCCGGGCCCAGATTGGTTTCGTCCTGCAGGAGACTGTCCTTTTCGCAGGTTCCATTTTTGACAATATTGCTTATGGAAGTTTACAAGCAACATCGGATGAAATTGTCGAAGCTGCCAAGATGGCCAATGCGCATGAATTCATCTCACAAATGCCGCATGGATATAACTCCCTGGTTGGTGAACGAGGGATGACCCTCTCGGGTGGACAACGCCAGCGCATCGGTATTGCTCGTGCTATCTTGCGTAATGCACCCATTCTGATCCTCGACGAACCAACTGCAGCGCTCGATACCGAGTCGGAGAAGCTGGTCATGGAAGCCCTGGAACGTCTTATGCAAGGCCGCACGGTCATTACGATCGCCCACCGCCTGAGTACCATTCGTGATGCCGATAAAATTGTAGTCCTCAAAGGCGGGTTCATCGCAGAGGAAGGTACCCATGATGAACTGATGAACCGCAACGAGATATATGCCGGGCTATACAACATCCAGGCCGGGGTCACGCCCGTATCAGTTACACCCGCAGACGCACCTGGCAAAAACCAGGCTGCAGGGAAAAATTCTGGATTATAATGTTGATAAACTATTATTAATCTTGATAACCCATGTCAACCCGCTCACTCATTGTTCTCCCCGATGAATCCTCAAAACCCTTCTTGGATGCAATTGATGCAGCTAAGAAATCGCTTCAGATTAAAATGTTTGTTTTTTCCGATCTGAGTTTGCTTAATGCCGTCGTAGCGGCTCACCAACGCGGGGTAAAAGTCCGTGTGATGCTCAATGCAGCCCGCCGTGATGGCGAGGATGACAACGATAAAGTGCGCAAGTCCCTTGGACTAGCGGGAGTTGAAGTGAAGGACAGCAATCCCGGCTTCGGTATCACCCACGAGAAATCAATGGTGGTGGATGAAGAGGTAGCTTTCGTGAAATCACTTAACTGGGCTACACAAAATCTGACCGAAACCCGTGATTACGCCATCACCACAACGCACCCAAAAGGAGTCAAAGAAGTCATTTCATGTTTCGATGCTGACTGGAACCGGCAGGAATTCAAGCCCGGATTAAGCGCACACCTGATCTGGTGCCCGGCAAATGGACGCGAACGAATCGCCCGGTTTATCGACGAGGCGAAGCACACCTTGTTTATTCAGAATGAGCGTTACCAGGACATGGTCATCATTGAGCGTCTTGTTCGCGCCCAGGAACGTGGCGTTAAAGTCCATCTCATGGCACGCCCACCCCATTCGCTGAAAAAGGAAAAGATCGTTGAAGGCATTGGCGGATTGCGGATCCTGGACGATGTAGGTGTTAAAATCCATAAACTAAAGCACCTGAAGTTGCATGGCAAGATGTTGCTGGCTGATGGCTTACATGCCATTGTAGGTTCGATCAACCTTGCTCCCGGCAGCTTCGACGATCGTCGGGAGCTGGCCATCGAAGTTCACGATGACGATATCGTGGATCGCCTGCATTCCGTTGTACGGCATGATTGGGAACATTCATTTCCGCTCGACCTCACCGACGCGGGGCTGTTCACAGATCTCGAGGAACACGGCCAGGGCGGTTCAGAGAAACTGGTGTTAAGAACAGACCATGCACATGAAAGTAAATAATGGGTTATTTTCTTTCAGACTTACTTTTACCTTGATAAAAGGTTAATTTTGATGAATTACAATCCCGCTGAAACTTTCATTAATACAAATAATTATGGCACTCCACGCAAAAGAAAAAATCATGGCTAAAATGGATGAAGATATTTATACTTCATCCGATTTAAAAATCAGTGTTCCCAAGTACAAAATTCCGGAAAAAGAGAGCAGAAGCGAAGATGTATATTCGATCATCCATGATGAATTGATGATTGACGGAAATTCCAGATTGAACCTGGCAACTTTTTGTTCAACATGGCTCGACGAGGGAATCCATAAATTAATGGATGAATGCCTGGATAAAAACATGATCGATAAGGATGAATATCCTCAAACTGCCGCCATTGAAGAGCGTTGTGTACACATGATGGCTGATTTATGGAATTCACCAAAAAGCAAAAACACGATCGGTTGTTCTACCACCGGCTCAAGCGAAGCAGCCATGTGCGGAGGATTGGCCATGAAATGGCGCTGGCGTGAAAAGATGAAAGCTGCAGGAAAGGATACTTCAAAACCAAATTTGGTAACCGGACCAGTTCAGGTGTGCTGGGAAAAATTCGCCCGCTATTTTGATGTTGAAATAAGGCAAATTCCGATGGAACACGGTCGTTTGCTTATGAATGCTGAGGAGGTCCTGAAACGATGTGATGAAAACACCATTGGGGTGGTTCCGACACTGGGGGTTACATTTACCTGTCAGTATGAAGATGTGAAATCAATAAATGACGCGCTTGATGAATTGCAGAAATCAACCGGACTGGATATTCCAATTCATGTGGATGGCGCCAGCGGCGGTTTTGTCGCACCCTTCCTCCAACCTGACCTTGTGTGGGATTTTCGTTTGCCCAGGGTAAAATCAATCAATGCTTCGGGTCATAAGTTCGGATTATCGCCACTCGGCGTCGGCTGGGTTATCTGGCGTGAGAAATCGGACCTGCCTGAAGGATTGGTTTTCAATGTCAATTATCTGGGAGGCAACATGCCAACTTTCGCGCTCAATTTTTCCCGGCCCGGCGGTCAGATCATTGCCCAGTATTACAATTTCCTGCGTTTGGGCAAAGAAGGATACAGGAGGATTCAACAAGCCTGTGCAGACCATGCCAAGTATATCGCCGGCAAAATCCAAAAAATGAAAGTTTTTGATATCATTTATGATGGACAGGGAGCGCTTCCCGGGGCATGTTGGACACTGAAAAAAGATGCAAATGTCGGTTTTAGCTTGTATGATTTGTCGGATCGCATGCGTAGCAGAGGTTGGCAGATTGCCTCCTATTCAATGCCTGAGAACCGGGAAGACCTGGTTGTTCAGCGGGTTTTGATCCGTCACGGTTTCAGCCGTGATATGGCCGATCTTTTATTAGCCGATTTTGAACGCGCCATTGAATGGTTCGAAAAACACCCGGTCAATAATTCCAAAGGCATTGAAGAGGCTAAAGTGTTTAATCATAATTAATTCAAAATATTAATTTAACATTTTCATCATGGAACCGACAAAAACAGTCAATATGACAACCACCCGTTTGGTATTTATGACGGGAGCCGCCGTATTTAGTCTTCGTGGGCTATCATTTATGGCCATTGAAGAATTAACGATGGTTTTCTATGTGCTATTCGGAACAATCTTGTTTCTGATTCCGGCGTCGATGGTTTCGGCCGAACTGGGTGGCGCTTTTGCAAGCACCGGTGGCGGTGTGTATACATGGGTTAAAGAAGCATTTAATAAAAAATTGGGATTTCTTGCCATTTGGTTACAATGGATCCAGAACGTTGTTTATTACCCTATACTTCTTGGATTTGCGGCTGCCATCATTGCATATATGATCGGAAAACCCGAACTCAGCAACAATGGCACCTATGTTGGCATTTTCTGCATTGTTGTTTATTGGATTTCCACCATTATTACCTTGAAGGGCACACAACTAATGTCAAAAATTGCAAGTTATGGTTTCTTGCTGGGAACCATCATTCCTGGTGCTGTCTTGATTATTTTTACAATAATTTACATTCTCCAGGGAAATCCTCTGGCATTTCTGCATCCTTCAGCTGTTGATACGACAGCTGCCTATATTGTCGAGGGTATATCTTACCCACGTTGGTTTCCCCATATAACCAGCCTTGACAATGTGACATTCCTGGCTGTGGTAATTTTACTTTTTGCCGGGATTGAGGTTCAGGCCGTTCATGCCTCCGAATTAAAAAACCCGTCGAAACAATTTCCGAAAGTTCTGTTTTTTGCCGCTTTATTGATTTTCTTTCTGGAGATTTTAGGCGCCCTGGCAATTTCTGTTGTTTTACCGGAAACCAAGATTTCTTTACAATCCGGATTAATGCAGGCTTTTGAAAATATTTTTGTAAGCATGGGGATAAAATGGCTGCTTCCGGTCATATGTGTCCTAATGGCCTTTGGTGTTTTGGGAAGTGTGATATCATGGATTGCAGGTCCGAGCCGTGGTTTGTTATGGACTGCGAAAGATGGATTATTGCCTCCGGCCCTGGCAAAAGTCAACAAAGCCGGGATCCAGCAGAATATCCTGATCATTCAGGGGCTGATTGTCACGCTGCTTTCATCCATCTATTTTATTATTTCGAATGTTGGCGTGGCTTTCTTTTTATTGGGCGCTTTAACAGTCGGATTATACCTGATCATGTATATGCTGATGTATGCCGCCGGCATTCGTTTGCGTTATAAACAACCTGACCTGCAGCGCTCATTTAAAGTTCCGGGCGGGAACACGGGTATGTGGGTGATCGCAGGAATCGGTTTCATGGCGGTATTTTTTGCATTCATTGTCTCATTTTTTCCTCCATCACAGCTTCCTATCGGCAGCCCGCTCGAATATGTAGGATTGGTGCTGGGAGGAACGGTTCTTTTTACCGTGTTGCCATTTTTTATTCCATCAAGTAAGAAAAAAAATTAACCCTATGTTAGAAAAACTGAACAAACACAAGTGGTGGATAATCATATTCATTGGACTTGCAATGCTTCTGTATATCGTTCTTACCTAGAAGCAGCAGAGAAAAGAGGTTGTCTCAAAAGCAATTTTTCACCGTAAAGACGCAAAGACGCGAAAAACAATTTTATTGATTTTCAATTCTTTGCGCCTTGGCGTCTTCGTGGTGAAGAAAGAATTACAGACTTTTGGGACAGCAAGTTATATTAGGTTACCATTGGTAATCACATTCCTGCCAGAGTTGCCGCTCCTGGTCAACGGTGATTTTTTCTGCCTCACCGGGGGTATATTTAGCGGAGGTCTTTTGCAACATACAATCACATAACGCCGTTGCATCTTTCTGTGCCACGCCACGGTCGTTCATTAATTTCATACAGTTTGTGGTCCAGGTATCTTTTTGTTCCTTGCTCCAGGAACTGGCTTGTGATTTGCATCCTGCAATGCCCAGCAACAGGAGGAACCCAAGCGCCGGAAAAACCAATCTGAACTTTTTCATGTTGTTTTATTTTTAAGTGTGACACATTAAAATGATAAAAAACCGGTCACAATACCATTGACGGGTTGTATGGAAACCAACTAAAGTTGATTTCTGAAAAACATGGCACTGGATTGTCAGGAAATCGCTTATCATCAGGGGATTTTATAGGTCAACTTGTCATAGACTGGTTGAGCCCCAATGGGATTGGATTCTGATCCGTCCATCATTCCGAACGATCCCTGATTGACAGTTAATCCTCCGGTGTAATTATACGCCGTACCATTTACTGTAAGAAAACGGATATCAAGTTTCAGGGAATCTCCCTTCACAAAATTGCTGAAAGAAACCTGCCAGGGTAATGCCGGATTTGATATAACTTTCTTTTGCAGCCCGGTTTCATAATATTCGATTTTCAGATCAGTGTAACCTCCTGTTATCTGAAGTTGGTAACCTGCTGTATAATAAATAGATGCTGGAGTATCTTCCTTCTTTTTGCATTGCACCAGTGTCACCAGGATTAATAATCCAAGGGAGGACACATAAAACAGTTTTTTCATAAATGGGGTATTTTGTAATAGTTAGCCTAGAATCAGATAACAAACTTACATAATAATTGTGATTCATACACACTCAAAAAAATCAACATCAATTACTTTGGATATTTAGCAGATGGTATGTTGTATTGACGTGAGAAACAACGCCACCGGTCACTTTATTTCTGTTTAACAGGAAATTAACTGGTTTTATTACTTACATTCGTTGTTCACTAATGAAAAGCTTTATATGGAATGGTTTGTAAACACTTTTCGCCAGTATCCTGAATTGGCTATTTTTTTAACAATCGCTCTTGGGTTTTTTATCGGAAAGTTTAAATACGGTACCTTTTCCCTTGGAAATGTAACCAGCGTTTTGCTTGTCGGGGTGATTGTCGGGCAGATGCACATCGTCATCGCGCCCGAAGTCAAACAGATTTTCTTTCTCATTTTTCTCTTCGCGGTCGGATACAGCGTGGGCCCGCAGTTTTTCAACAGCCTGAAAAAGTCTGGAATTCCGCAACTCATCTTTGGTACGCTGATGGGCGGCACTGCATTGATCACGACCTGGTTACTTGCAAAAATGATGGGTTACAGCGCCGGTCAGGCGGCCGGATTGTTTGCCGGTGCCCAAACCATTTCTGCAGTCATCGGCGTTGGTGGCGAAACCATCAATTCCCTCGGACTTGATGCAGCCACAAAACAAACCATGATCAATGCCATCCCCGTTTGCTATGCAGTAACCTACCTTTTTGGTACCATTGGTTCAGCGTTTCTGTTGGCTCAGGTGGGACCCTTTTTCTGGGGCGGGTTAAAAAAAGCCAGAGAACAGTGCCGCACATTGGAAAGCAAGATGGGCGTTGACTCACAGGATCAACCATCCATGATCTCTTCATATTCGAATGTGGTTTTTCGTGGGTATAACCTGGGAACCACCTCCATGGCCATTGGCAAGACTGCGGCCGAACTTCAGCAGGAGTTTATTAAGAAAGGGTACCGGATCTTTGTTTCCCGAATGCGCAACAAGGGCACCCATCTTATTCAGGAACCACCTGCCGATTACCGTTTTCAGGCCCATGACGATATTGTATTGCAGGGTCGCGGAGATTACCTGATCACCGAGGAAAAAGAACTGGGAAAGGAGATATTCGACCATCAGCTGCTTGATTTTAAAATAGACGCTGTGAAGGTTCTGTTCACCAATCGTAAACTTGATGGCAAAACGATCGGTGAACTGAGTCATCACCGTTACGATTTAAGGGTTTCCCTGGAAAAGATCACACGAGGCGGAACCGAAATTCCTTTGTTGTCAGGAAACCCGGTGCACATAGGTGATATGCTGTCGCTGATCGGTCCCCGTCAAGACGTGGAACAAGCCGTGAAATTACTTGGATTCCCGGATGTCACCACCGAAAAGACTGACATGATTGCACTCGGTTTGGGTATCTTATTAGGAGGATTGGTGGGTGTTCTTGCTTTTCATATTGGGAAAGTTTCCTTAAGTTTAAGTACAAGCGGTGGGGCATTGATTTCAGGGCTCTTCTTTGGCTGGCTGCGTTCGAAGCATCCCAATCACGCCCAGATTCCTGAACCTGCCTTGTGGATTATGACCACCCTGGGTTTGAATGCATTCATCGCGGTGGTGGGTATTACAGCAGGACCGGGTTTTGTTTCAGGTTTCAATGAGGTAGGTCCGATGCTCTTTGTGATTGGTGCATTAGCGACCGTTATCCCTTTGTTTGTCGGAATCCTGTTGGCTCGTTACGTATTCAAATTTGACGTTGCGCTGGGCTTGGGCTGTTGTTGCGGTGCTCGTACTACCACTGCCGGTTTGCCTGCTGTTCAGGATGCCCTTGAAAGCAAACTCCCGGCGCTGGGTTACACTGTGACCTATGCGCTTGGAAATACCTTATTGATTATATGTGGAATTATCTTAGTGTTTCTAATGAGTTAAGAACGAACAATATGAACAAGAATCTACCGAAAATCAAGACTGCCCGCAAGACCGAACAAAAACTCGAACAGATGAGTCCGTTTGAACTGAAAAATAACCTTATCGATCTTGCAAGTCATCATAACAATAAAGGCAGCCATACCATGTTGAATGCAGGGCGCGGTAACCCAAACTGGATTGCAACCATCCCAAGGGAGGCATTTTTCCTTTTGGGAAAATTCGGACTGGAAGAGTGCCGCAGGGCGATGAATTACAAAGAGGGGTTGGCCGGCATCCCTCAGCAGAAAGGGATTGCCAAACGATTTGACCATTTCCTGATTGAAAATAAAATGGCACCCGGAGCTGGTCTGCTGACTGAACTCTTAAGTTACGGATTAAAAACTCACCGCTTCGATCCTGATGCGTTTGTTCATGAACTGGCCGAAGGGGTGATTGGTGATCAGTACCCCGTGCCCGATCGTATGCTTAAATATCCCGAAGCCATTGTTCACGATTACCTGGTTCAGGAAATGTGCAGCAACAAACCTCCCAAAGGCAAATATGATATTTTTGCCACAGAGGGCGGAACCGCTGCCATGTGCTATATTTTTGATTCGCTGATGCAAAATTTCCTGATCAAACGGGGCGACAAAGTAGCCATTTTCGTTCCCACGTTCACGCCGTACATCGAAATCCCCGAGCTGGACCGGTTTAACTTCAAGGTGACCCTGATCCAGGCCTCTGGCGTGAATAAGGACGGTATGCATAACTGGGAATACCCTGATAAAGAACTTGACAAACTGAAGAATCCGCAGATCAAAGTGGCATATTTGGTCAATCCGAGCAATCCTCCATCAGTGGCACTGAGCACCGTGGAACGGAAGAAGATCATCGATATCATTAAAAAGGACAATCCCAACCTGATGTTCATCACCGATGATGTGTATGGAACTTTTGTCAATGGATTCCGTTCACTCATGGCTGAAATCCCTCACAACACGCTGGGCGTATATTCATTTTCAAAGTATTTTGGGTGTACCGGGTGGCGCATCGGCGTTATCGCCCTTCATGAAAAGAACATCTACGACAAGCTGATCCATGAACTTCCGGAAAACAAAAAAACAGCGCTTCATAAACGCTATCACTCCATCCATCTGCATCCCGAACAGCTGAAGTTCATCGACCGTATGGTAGCCGACAGCCGGAGTGTGGCGCTTAACCATACAGCCGGGTTATCGTTACCGCAGCAGATCCAGATGATGTTATTTGCCTCTTTTGCCTTATTCGACAAGACCAATGCTTACAAGCAGCTCACCTGTACCATCGTCCAACGCCGCCTCAATCTGCTGTTCGAAGGAATGGGATTCACGCTTAAACCCGATCCCAACAGGGCAGGATATTATTCGGAACTGGACATCATGCTTTGGGCACAAAAAAACCATGGCAGCGATTTTGCCCGTTACCTGAAAGACAATTACGAACCTGTTGATGTGCTTTTCCGTCTTGCCGAGATTTGTTCTGTGGTATTGCTCAATGGAGGCGGATTCGATGGCCCCGAATGGTCCATCAGGGTATCTCTTGCCAACCTCACTGATGAATCATACACCGCGATTGCAAAAGGAATTGTGCTGATCATCTCCGAATATGTTGAAGACTGGAAGCGTCAGTTAAAAGGAGTCAGAAAATAGAAGGGGAAGGGGTGGTGTCATTTGGGTTAATTCCCCTCTGCTTACAGCGGATTATAAAATAAAAATCAATCGATACCTCGCTGCTCTGCCACGTGGAGATTCATTATTATCAAACAACACCATTTATGGAACTATTGCTTTCACTGTTCGTAGGCACCTTTACAACCCTCCTTGCCGTGGTCAACCCGCTGGAGGCCCTTCCTGTTTTCCTTTCATTGTCAAAGGGAAAGGATGCAAAGGCTCTCCGCAATCTGGCTTTCCGGTCATGCTTGTATGCGCTGATTCTGATTATCTCTTTCCTCGTGTTCGGAACTTTTGTCCTTAAAATATTTGGCGTTAACCTTGCAATGGTCAGAATCGTTGGAGGAATCATCCTGATGAAGATTGGTTTTGATTTGTTCATGCCTGGCAAGCAAGGGGAGGGCATCACAAATTCCACAGCCGGTGGTGGAAGTGCTGATCCGGCTTTTGTTCCGCTGGCCATGCCTATCATGTTCGGCCCTGGTGTTTTGGCCACTGTTCTCGGGATGACCTCAATGAAACCTTCCGGGAAGGAAATATTATCGATATGTGTGATATCTATGGCCGCCATCGCCTGCATGGTTGTGATTTTCCTGACCCTTGCTTATGCCCAGAAAATTGTCAGGCGCATCGGCGAAAAAGGCATCGATGCCGCCACACGGCTTGTAGGTTTCTTTGTGGCCTCAATGGGAATGGGGCTCATCTTTCATGGCCTGATTGAATTTTTGCAAACCTATCACATCCTGGTTCCTTAAACTGGCATACGATATTTTTCCATTATTTTCTCAGGTTCTCAATAAATGTACGGGTAATTTCCTTTATTCCCAACTCCAACGCTTTCTTTTCGGCATTTTCCCGTATTTTAGAGCGAACAAACTTTGGGGCATCCTGAATAAATTGTTCTGCCTCATCAGTCCAGATGAAACCGGTGTCACTTGAGCTTTGTTCCGATAAAATTGAATTATCAATTTCAGCGTCAGTCTTACTGTTCAATGCTGGTTCTGAGCCAAATGCTGCACTTTCAATCACGGCTATCATTTCCTTACCAAATTTCTTTAAATAAATCTCTAAACCAGCATCATTTGCATGCAGTAATGTTTTGAATTTTAAAATATTCTCTGACGCCGGTTTTTGATCTTGTTCAGAAATGACTGGCTCGGCAGGCAAATAATAGGTGTCGCGCCAAAAGCACAAATATTCGGTGAGTGCATCAAGAATTTTCTCTGGTTCCAGTGGTTTATATTGACAAATAATTGCATTTTTTGTGCATATTTGATTTATCCATTCCTGGGTAGAACCTAAATTATTCATACCTGAAGAATGCTTTTTGTAAATTTCTGAAATACCAATATCTGATTGTGATTTAATGATCGGGATGATGTCTATTACAAAAATTACTTTGTCGGGAATTTGACCACCGAGTTGAAATGTAAAGATCGGTATTCCAAATTCCGGTTTTGGATAAATATTCAGGACGATCCCGTATGCTTTGCTGTTAACAGTATATTGCTCAAGAACCAATCTGCTGATTTTTTCTCCATTAAATGTCTTAAAAGTTGTTTGAGTATACCTTTCTGTTTCATTCTTTTTCGCTGAGTATTCGAGATAATCATTTTCTGAAATGATATTTTTCATTTCACGATAAATAATCTCGGCAGAATTGTCTATTGAAGGTGATTTCATGTTGGAGTGTGTTTTATGTAAATATAGGAAAAAATAAAAATTGCCGATAACACTGGGCCGGCATTCGCATGTGCGGTCATTAGCAGTTTTTATTTTTGATTTTTGTTTCCATATTTAATTGACATCATTGAGAACCGGCAAGGTAATTCGAAGTGCTGAATGTCAGCATAGTATGGAGTGTGTTTTTGTCTTGAAAAATTAATCTTGCTGAAATTATTCAGAAAAACTTCTCTTTATTTAATCAACCTAAATAATATTATAGTAAATACCACCAAAACAACAAGTGGCCAAAAGAACATATAAACAGGTGTACGAATCATGTTCTTTAGCATTATTCCAATAGGACTGTAGTCTTGGTTAGATGTTTGTCCACACTGAGGGCATACTGCTACAATAGATTTTGATATTGGGAAAAACGGGATCCAATATAAGTGATAATATTTTTGCCAAATATAATAGCTTAACAATTTTGAATCACAATTTTCACAGTTTGATTCGAAATCGTCAAATTGCTTGATTAATTTGGTTTCTCTTCCGTAGATAATCATCATATGAAATACCCATAAGAATAAAGTTCATGCAAACCGT
>CAIYES010000407.1 GCA_903925275.1 uncultured Bacteroidales bacterium | reverse complement strand
TCCCCACACAAAAATTACAATCCCCACCAGTTGCCTGAGTTCCTTTCCCCCCCAGTTTTCCACCAACTTCCCCGATTAATTCTGCGATGGTACATCTCCGATGCGTTTTCTACATGGTTGCATGACCGAGTTCCGGTATTAATTCTCTGCTAATTTATTACCTCTTTCCAGGGTAGAATAAGTTGCCACTTTTGATTATCAGGCACATACCGCCGTAAATCCCGTGAACAGTGAATAGTAGTTACTTACTGTTACAACATATTACAATCTGTTAATAACTTTTACTGACAATGTTGTACGCTATGTTGACAGTTCGTATCTTTGCACTGACAAATAAATCCCCCTAAAATATGGCTTCAATAATCTTTTATCCCGACAAGGAAAAGAATGGAGAATCTCTTTTACTTCTTTCCTTTACTTTTAATCATGAGCGTTTGAGACTTTCGACCGGATTGCATGTTCCCAAAGACGACTGGGATCAGGAAGCTCAGAAGGCAAAACCGGCAAAGGACTATCCAGAGGTCAATAAACGCCTTCGAGAAACTGTCAACTTTTTTCTTGATAAATACGATGAACTTTTCGCCAAAGGAATTAAACTGACAAAGCAAGAAGTTAAAGTGAAATCTGATGAAATAGTTGAAGCATTTAAAGTATTTACCGGTAGGAAAAAAGCTATTGAAGCCGCCAGAATTTCACTTTTATCTTTTATCGCCATCTATCAAACGAGATATAAAAACAAGGTTGGTGCCGGTTATATAGCAAAATTATCTGGTCTAAAGAACCACCTTGAGGCTTTCCAAATTAAAACGGGATTCAGAGTTGATTTTGATACAATCGGGAAAGAATTTTATATCAAGTTCACTGACTATTTGAAGGGACTCGGATTAAAGCCGAATACAATAGGCGCTGATATCGGTAAAATAAAACGCTTAATGAATGAAGCCGTTGAGGATAAGCTAACCACAAACCAGGATCACCATAAGCGAGATTTTAAGGTCATAAGGGAAGATGTAGATTCCATTTACCTGAACGAAAATGAAATCAAGGCGCTATATGAAATGGAAATTGAGCATCCGGCAAAAAGAAGAGTGCGTGACATTTTTGTACTGAATTGTTACACCGGACTGCGTCATTCTGACTGGCCTAAGGTTTCGAGTGAAAATATACAGGAAGGGAACATGCATGTTCTCACACAAAAAACGAACGAACCAGTAATCATACCGATTAAACCATTGGTGTTGGAAATTCTTCGAAAATATGGGACCTTGACAGTACCCGATAATCATCAATCAAACGACACCTTAAAATGGATTGGCCAGGAAGCGTATGATAAAAAAATTTATAATGGGAATCATAAAAAATTCCTGGAGATAAGGACCCATACAGCCAGAAGGTCATTTTCGACCAATGCTTATCTGGCAGGTATTCCGATGCGTGATATTATGCAAATAACGGGACATCATACAACAGAGTCATTTCTGAAATACATCAAGGTCACAAAATTGGAGACAGCTAAAAAACTGAAAGAACACCCGTTCTTTAGTTAAAACCAGAATAACGATCACGTGGTTACACAGGTGATCGTTATTGTCAACAAACCGAGAATCTCACTATCAGTAGTTGCTGCCGGTGGCTCAGTTTCACCAGGTAAACCAGCCTGTTCCTCTTCTTTTGGGACAATAGTACCGTCATCCTTCTGGACAATTTCTAAATACAGCCAGTCGTCTTTGGGCAGCGATGAATTTGCAAAAGCCGTCGTTTCTGTTCCTTCGTAAACTGCCTGAATCGGATTATCAGTCAATAAAAATCCTTTTTCATTGACGGAACTTCTTGACTCAATATTGAAATTCACCATTGATCCAGTGCTAAAATGAGAGTCAATCCTTACCACATCCTGGTTATCATGTAATCTCACGAAAACCATCGAAGATTTAATAGACGGATTGGCTATGTTCAGAATATATTGATTTGTCTGTTGAGTTGGGCCTGCAGAATATTCGCCCCAGGGCATCCACCAACTCCCATTATAAAGGTATGCGGTTTGCTTACCCTCATTATAATACAACTGTCCTGCTACGGGATTTTCAGGTAAATCCCGTAGCGTATGCAGGACAGCGTTCAGAAGTTGATTTTGCTGTATGTCCAGATTGGACTTAAATGATGGCATAACAACTTTTTAAGTTTCAGAGTTTATCCGACAATAACAATCTGGCCGGTGAGAGCGGTTGCCGATGTCCAGGTGACATCGCCAGCGGCATTCACGTTGATATCGACTTCCACGGAATAGCGGGTGGTGGAAATGGTTTCATAAACCAATGCCACCAGGTCTGCCGTGCATCCGTGGGTAGCCGCTGTGATGGTCTGGGTGGAAACTGCGGTGATCGCTCCGACATATTTCTTGGTGCGACCGGTGGTCTTGCCGTCAACATAAGTCTTGGTGGCTTTCTGGGTGGCAAGTTTGGTATCGCTGTTGGAAGCGAGGGTTCCGTCGGTATCAATGACACCGGCCTTGAAATCCATAGTTTCAATGTTGGTGATGGTATTGGCATCAGCATCGATGGATTTGTTGGTCAGTGTCTGCACAGCCGCCAGTTTCACCAAGTCAGAGGATTCGGTGTTGTCAACCCCGTCAAAGTCGGCGGCAACTATGGCCGAACCTTTGGTGATGT
>CAIYES010000406.1 GCA_903925275.1 uncultured Bacteroidales bacterium | reverse complement strand
CCTGTTGCTGTAAAAGTTGTAGGCCATTCAGTTGATACGGTGCGGGCTGAAGTTCCGCCATTATACTGAAGTGTAGCTGTTGTTCCATAAGCCAAACTTCCAGTAAATGTGTTGGCAGTTGTGCCATTTTCAATAGACAAAACTCCATTCACTGTTGTTGTTCCGGTAGGAAATGTCTTAGCCCCAGTACCAGATAAAGTAAGATTGTAGTAAGTTGTAGCTACAAGGCTTTGAGCTGCACCTGTAAAATTTACTGTACCTAAATTTGGAGTAAATGTACCCGCATTTGAAAATGTTCCTCCAATTTTCAAAATGCTAGATCCTAGGTCCAATATACCGGCAGTTTTTGAATAATTTCCTGAAAATGTATGTGTTAATCCTGTACCAAGATTTAATGTTCCTGCGCCGGTTTCTGAAACAGAAGCAGCCGTAACATTTCCCTGAAACGTAACAGAACCTGCAGATCTTGAAAATGTTATTGCTCCTGTTGTCGTAAAGCCCGATACAGTACTTGCTGCTGTGCTTGCACCAATAAATCTCACCTGAGTGCCAGCTAAATTTAGTGTGCCGGTATTGCTTACATTCCCGGTAAAATATATTCGACCATTGCCCGAGAATGTAATAGTTCCGCTATTTGTAAAATTTGCTGGATTGGTAGTACCCTGCATTAACCTTCCAGTTGTAAAAGTTATTGTTCCAGCATTAGTAATAGAACCATTTACTGTAACCTGTGTAGTAGTACAAGTTAATGTTGCACCTAAATTTACTGTCAAGGAAGCCATAGTTGTTGCTGGGCTGGTTACACTTCCCGCTCCTGTTGTGGCAATTACAACTGCATCTGTTGTTGCTGGTACAGCATTTCCAACCCATGTTCCAGGAGTTGTCCATGCACCACCGGTTGCAGTACTGGTTATTGTAGCCGCCTCCATTGAAGCAAACATCATTATCATAAATAAGATAAAGAAATTTTTAACTTTAGGAGTTTCAATATAATACTTCCGATTTTCTAAATCCGATACATTATTTTTAGGATTATAATGACTTTTCATAGGAGTAAATTTTAAAGTTGATCCTTCTGATTATTTAGAGATTGTTCCCGGAGCAACCGGATTTGGAGAAATATCTGCAATTATAACCGAAGAAGTTGCTGTACATCCATTTGAATCTGTTACTGTAAGTGAATATGTCCCTGCTGCAAGTCCTGTCCGATCTTTTGAATTATTTGTTCCGGCCACATCAGCCCAATCATAAGTATAAGAACCAGTGCCACCTGTTGCTGTTAGCGTAACAGTTCCATTTAATGCACTCGGACAGCTTTCGTTGGTTTTGCTTAATGACAGAACAAGTGGTGAAGGTTGGCTTAAAGTTACCGAAATAGATTTGGTAATTCCCAATGCATCTTTAACCGTAACGGTATATGGAGTAGTTGAAGGACTTACATTACTGAATGTGTTGCCGGATTGATATGTTCCGCCATTCAAACTGTATTGTAAAGGTGCCACACCCCCACCACCGTTAGCAGTTATTGTTGAATTTCCACCTCCGTAACACAAAATGGCGGATGCAGATGCTGTTAATGTCAATGCAGCAGGTTGTGTTACAGTAATTCCCAAAAGTGTTTTAGTACAACCATTTGAATCTGTTATTACAACAGAATATGTTCCTGCTTTTAATCCGGTTCTATCTTTGGTTGTTATACCGTCATTCCACAAATAAGTATATGTGGAAACTCCACCTGAAACCGAAAGTGTAATTGCACCATTCAGCAAACCATTG
>CAIYES010000405.1 GCA_903925275.1 uncultured Bacteroidales bacterium | reverse complement strand
TGTTTCATCCAATCCAACTATTTCACGGGGATCGTCTTTGATGCCAAGGAAAAACTCTCCGCCGGCATCGTTTGCAAAAGCAATGATGGTTTTTGCCAAATCGGCATTAGAAGGAAGCATTTCTTTAAATTCGAGCCTTCTTCCTTCTGGCTGGTTAAGTATCTCAGTGAATTTATTCATGGGTTTGTTCGGCTTAAATTATCCTATGCAACCATTTTATAGAATGGAGTTCTCTAAACAAATAATTATCAAAGTTATGAAAAGGAGTCAAACAAGATTCCGATAGTCTTCATATTACTGTCCAACGTTTTTCTTTACTGTTTTCTTTGCCTCTATGCTGATCTTATCCCACGTCCTGTCCATCTCCAATTTTTTAAACTCCTCGGTGATCTTCACATACTTGTTAAAGACACCGTCCTTTTTATACCCGGTGATATCACATAAAACAAAAGAGGTCTCTTGCCCGGGCCCTGAAGAAGATTCTGGAGATCAAGCCGAAAGATGAAATATCAGAACAGGAAGTTATTTTAATTTGGTTTACGATCTCCTTCAACTTGGTAACCAATAAAGGGTGCCTTTCTTTTCTTGAAAATGGATTCATGTGACTAAGAACCGCTTCTTCCATTTCAGGAGTTAAAAGGGAAATAAATTCAGATTGCAGATAGACCAGAACATTATCCGAAGCAGAAAGTATGCTCGAGGCCAGATCTTTCCTGTTGTCCAGAAGGTAGATGATATCCTCCAGATCATGGCTAGTCCTTGGGTCTGTTCCCCTCCAATGATAGGCATCGAATTTTGTAGCTAAAAAATACGCTAACGGCAGTACGTTGATGGAAGTCGACTTATCCAGAATAATTTTCTCAACATGGTCAAACCCCTCCTGAAACCATTTATTAGCCGGGGCCCATCCTATTTCTTTGGTTGACATGACATCGACAAGAATGCCCATATAAACAAATCTGCACATGACATTCTCTTCCGGATCCGGGAAAAATCCTTTTTTTGCCAATTCTTGCCTCAATATTTCAAGTTACCCAAGCGTGACAATTTCAAGAGCAATATCAATATCTTTTGTTGGCCTTACTTCATCAGCTGCAGGATCATTGACATAAATGCTTACGACAGCACCTCCAACAAAAACAGTTTTCTCATATAGTTCTCCTAAAGCAGAAGCGACTTCTACGATGGATTCAGTATCTATTTGCCTTCTCATAGGAAATTTAGATTCGTTTTTTAAGTTCCTGGATTGCTAATGATTGCTCCCGTGTTCTGCCAATACGGAGTGCGTCCGCCAATGAAATCAATTCATAAAATTTGGCATCAATCCTCGCAGCATTTACAATGCCAGGGTGAAGTGGTTCTATAGCCTGACCACGATATTCTCCTGTAGCATCCGGCCAAACAAAAGATTCCTTACTTTGAATAAGGTCTTTCAATGGCGAGGCTGAGTGATAAACTTTTCCCTCCTGGTGTTTGAAAAAAGCGGATACTGATTAGCATATGGTTCCAACAAGTGATTTTCTTGCATATATGTTTTCAAAAATACCGTCTGTTCTTCCTGCAAAGGTACAATCCGGGCTTTGCGTCCCTTGCCAAGGAGTTTAACAATACTGGGATTGTCAAGCCGGACAGACGAAGGGGTAAGGTCTATTAATTCCTGCACTCTTGCTGGACACGCCGGACAGATTGCCCACCTTCCGCCATTTTAAGTTGACCACCTTAAATGAATTATTATCAATCTAATAAGATGGTAATGCTGAATCGGCACAGGGTTGTCCGTGGTTCCGGTTTATCCACAATGATCACATGATCCAAGACAGCAATATCAAGCAAAGCACCTGAATCATTGATCTTTTTGGCGATTTTAATATCGGCCTTGCTTGGTACATACCCATAAGGAATGGTTGTGACCAATCAATATTGACGATATATGGCGTTTTTGCCGATGGAAAATATCTTTTTAGGATCAACCGCCGTTCCCGAGATACCGACTTCGGAAACCTTCACCGTTTTCATGATCTTGTTTGCCCGGTTCAGCAACAGCATCCAGAATTCTTCATAAGGAAGCTCGCCGATAAGGGAATGGGAAACTGTATACGCATCCTTGCTTCGGGAAATTTTTGGTTTGACAACTATTTCGGCAGTATTTCTTCTGCGGGAGAGCGCAAACATGGAAACAATCTGGCAGGCGCGTTGTTTTCAGATGCCCAATGTTCGCAAAAAGTTAAATTATCTCATAATGAATTGGGTTAATTGCTAGTTGATAAAACAGCAATTAGTGTTTTCGTTATTTTTTTGTCGTATTTAATTTATTCACATATTGCTAAATTATTGTTTTACAAGTTTGTTGGTGTAAGTTGATTTATCGGTTTGAAGGATTATGAAATAAATTCCAGTGGCATGATTTGAAACAGAAAAATCGTTCATGAAATACTCCTGAACAAACACTCCTTGTATATTGTAAAGTTTGATGCTTTTGATTTTTTGGCCTGCGATGTCTAAATGAACAATTCCATTCGTCGGGTTCGGGTAAATAAGTGGTGCGTTTACCGGAAGATTTACATCCGGGGTACCGGCCGGATGACAATTTGCAATCATGGCAGGCAGGAGATGAAGAACATCATTCTGAACGAATTGCCAATCCCAGATGTGGTAATTGTCTTTCAGCGGGGTGATAGGTATTGTTGAGTGCAGTTGAACAGGTATATAGGAAGGAAAGGAATCTATTCTTCTCCGGTCATTGGGAACATGGATTGTGTCAATCAATAGGTGTGCGCTGCCCGGCACGGCAGAAGAAGGGGTAACTTCAGCGCTGAACATATGATCAAATCCGACGTAATCCGTAAAACTGTTATCAATCGAAATATAACGGGCAACGGGCTTCTGTGCTGTAGTATACCCAAAATCGTAATTGGCATCCTGGTGACTGTGATGGAGGGTATCGTAGGTTTGATAAATCAATCCCTTGCTCGCAAAATAGGGGTTGAAAAAAAAGGAGCATTTTGCAAGGCCTTCGGGTTGATAATTCTTATTCCAGGTTCGCCAGTTCATTATGCATCCGCATTCGGGGACAGAGTCAGGTGGACGACATTCTTTAATGTTTTGCAAAGCGCCACCGGTTCTGCTTCCGTTTACCAAAGCATAATTGGGTTCCCCGGCACAAAGTGCAACAACCAGTTGCGACTGAAGGATAGGGTTATTGTCAAATCTCTTTCTTAATAAAAACATGATTTGATCTGATCCCTGGGAATGTCCCATCAAAATAATTTTACGCCCGTTATTGTAATATTTAAGGTAATGACTAAAGGCGGAATCAATATCGTTATAGGCTATCTCCAGGCAGTTGGCCACTTTTAACTGATCTGATACAACTGCGTTAAAAAAAACACCAATTTTCGCCTGACGGTAATACGGAACAAACACCCGGCCGAACTGGGCATAAATTCCCACCTGCTCACGGTACACAAATTGCGCAGTAAGCGTGTCAATACTATCCATTGCAGTGTTGCCCATCTCAGGCTTGAGGTCAATGGTTGGATAAACATAAAATATATCTGTTAAACTACCCTCATATGGAGTATAGTTTATAACAGTATCAATTGACAGGTCAGGATTCTTCACCGTCAGTGTTAAATTTTGCTGGCGGGCAATATCGGTGGATTTCAAAACAGGATGACACATCCAATTCTGTGGAAGATTGTAATCAACTGTTTGAGCAACTGACGTTGAAAATATCGCAAAAACCGATAAGAGAAAAAGGAGTACTTGTTTTTTTTTCATTTTTTTTTATTTGTATTTATCCTGCTCGATAGGCGTTCCACTTCTGCTCCGTTTTTTGTAAGCACTGTAAATAATACGGCATATTTAGTAAAGGTAAACTAAAATTGCAGTTTCCGATACGCAAGTACTCTTACAATTTTGAAATTTATAATTCCGACAGGTTTTTACTATCCATTTTGAAGATATAAGATATAAAAAGTCCCGGGAAACCGGGTCTTAAGAAACTACATGGTGCCTTGATCTGCAAAGTAATAATAAGCATCCTCTCTGGAACCGAAGGAGCCATATTTTGTCCTGAGGGTGGTTGAGACACCCCATTTGCTTAGGTTTAATCCTAATCCGCTGCCAAGATTGACTCTCCTATAAAATCGGAATCCCATTCTATCTGAGTTTAAGGATTATTAAAAAGATGAACACTGCGATTGCAACTACCAAAACCAAGGTAATGTGTCAGGGGATGAGAAGATTTTTCTCAGGGGTTGATGGTGGCGGACCTCCAGTATCTGACGACTCGGTCGATACTGGACTTTCGATTTGAACGGTCTTGTCGTCAGAATCATCCATAAATATTACCGAATAAAATTACAAATTCTATATTATTTCAAGAATAATCCCCATTCCTTAACCTTCTGCAAAACTGTTTTACTGGTATTTGCAGAACTTGATGAAGTAAGTCTGACCAAATTTTTCTGGGGCAATCCTTCTCTTTTCTTAACATACAAGTTGAAAGCCTTATCTCCATTGAAAGCCAGCAGCCTGATTTTTTGATAATCGATAAACAAAATACCAAAATCATTCAAAACTTCCTGTTTGATGTTCGAGTCAAGGCTTCCAGGTCGGTGGGCTTCAGTCAGAACATCCCACAAACCGATCTTGTTTTTAAGCAACAGGTCAAGCTTCTTTTTGTAATCAACGACGGGCACACCTTTGTTGTAAATACTGAATATTATTCGCCAGAACTGGTTTTGCGGATTGGCATAGTATTCACCTTTTTGAATGGATATATCGCTCGGAAGTGAGCCTAATATCAATATTTCGGTGTTCTGGTCAATTACTGGGGCGAAGCCTGATTTTTTCATGTGTTAATAATTTCTATTTTAATGGTCACATGGAATACCCATAATTATCATTCACGGTTTGCATGAACTTTATTCTTATGGGTATTTCATTTGTTCTTTTCCCCATTGCTGAATGGCATCCAAAAGCGGGAATATGGTTTCTCCTGACTTGGTTATCGAATATTCAACTCTTGGCGGTATTTCGGCAAATATTTTCCGTTCAATAAAACCATCTGCTTCTAATTCCCTTAATTGAGTTGTCAACATTTGTTTACTGATGATGGGTATCGCTCTTTGAAGAATTCCAAACCGGTTTACCCCGACCTTTATACGATGTAAAATAATGGGCTTCCATTTACCGCCTATTTTGTTCATGGTATAGTTTATCGGGCAGTTTTCAATTTGCATTTTTATAATTTCTGAATCTTTTTGTTCCATTGATATTTTTTAAATAATTGATATACAACATTGGTATGTATTCAATTACTATATCAAGTTAATATGACTACTTGTGAATACGGAACAAAAGTATCACTTTTGCACGAAATTATTTCACAAACGTTAAAAACTTAAAAAATGGAAAACCTTAAAGAAGTCGTAAGACCTTTTTATACAAAATGTCTGACTGTAAACAATGAAGTCAATCCGGGCGAGATCCTGGAAAATCTTTTAGCCAACGACTTTCAATCACACAATGCGAAGGAGACAAAAGGGAAGGCTCAGTTGATGGGTCAAATCGCAGGATTCTGGAAGATGATGCCCGATTTGAAATGGGAAATTCAGGAGATGATTCAGGAAGAAAACAAAGTGGTTGTCAGAAGCATTTTCAGCGGTTCTCCAAAGGGAAACTTTATGGGAATGGAGCTGGATGGAACAAAATCGTTCAAAACCATGTCGATTGATATCCATACCGTTGAGAACGGACAAATCAAGTCTGTTTACCATTGTGAAGAATGGACAACGGCCATCGCTCAACTCAGAGGATAGGCATATAAAATAAAATCCGAAAATCGGGATTCCATGAAAACAGCATTGGTAACTGGAGCAACAGATGGTGTAGGAAAAGCGACTGCAAAAAAATTACTTTCAGAAGGATGGAAAGTGATAATTATTGGGAGAAACCCGGCAAGATGCAATTCGACTGTAACGGAATTAAAGGATTCAACAGGGAACGACAACATTTCTGCGATAGTTGCAAACCTGTCCATTTTAAATGAAGTAAAAAATGCCTCAGACAACTTTCTTCAGGGAAACCAACCACTTGATTTTCTGATGTTAAATGCCAATGCCATCACAAATGACAGAACAATTACCTCTGAGGGATTTGAACAGAATTTTGCATTAGGATACCTGTCAAGAGCCTTGATGATTAAAAAACTTGAGAATGTTCTGAAGACAACTCCCAATTCTCACATTCTTGCTGTTGTAGGATTAGATACCGTAAGACTGGATTTTGAGGATTTGACGATTAAGAACAACTTCACCGGCAGAAAAGCATTGGGTCGATGGCAGTGGTCAATGAATGTTTTTACAAAGGAATTCTGTTCAAAACAAACCATTCCGCTGAATCTATACATGCCGGGACTGGTAAAAACCAAAATTCTGGCAAACGAACCACAGCCTATGAGGGCTTTCGTCAAACTAATGAATGTTCTTGTCGGAATTTCGGTTGAGAAATCAGCCGAAAATGTGTTCAGTGTTATGAACGATATTGCAGCCAATAAAAAAAACGGAGCTTGTTATTCGTGGAAAAAAGAAAGGTCGTTTCCAAAGGTTGAAGTGAAATCAGACGACCAGAAACGACTTTGGGAACTCACGGAAAATTTGTTGCAACCTTATTTATAGAATTGTATAGCTTTGGGTGTTGTTTCCCGTTTGATAGTTGCTAAAGGTGCTTTGGTTACACTTCAAACTTTTCTCCCCATTCAGACATCAGTTGCATAACAGGTAGTAATTTTTTTCCCTCCTCGGTCAATGAATACTCAACTTTTGGTGGAATAACTTCATAAACTTTTCTGCTGACAACGCCACTTTTTTCCAGTTCTCTCAGCACTTGCGTCAGCATTTTATCATTTATTCCAACCAATATCTTCTTGATTTCCCCAAAACGCTTGGTGCCATTCCGTAAATTCCAAAACACCAAGCTTTTCCACCGGCCACCAATTACAGAAAGGGTCAAATCAACAGGGCAGAAGTAAAATGTTCCATCTAATTCGTATCGTTTCATATGTTAATAATTTCTATTTTAATGGTCATATGGAATACCCATAATTATCATTCACGGTTTGCATGAACTTTATTCTTATGGGTATTTCATGTGATAATATTTATTTTTTTCGGGTTACTTGGAATACCCATAATTATCATTCACGGTTTGCATGAACTTTATTCTTATGGGTAATTCAAAAAATGTTTTTTCG
>CAIYES010000404.1 GCA_903925275.1 uncultured Bacteroidales bacterium | reverse complement strand
TTTTCTTCCATAGATTGCTCTTTATTTGATTTGTCGAGCAATGATATGAAAACTTATGTAAATATTTGAACATGTAATTCATTACTAATCAATGTACAATAATTATTTCTTTACATAACGATATACTTGTCATAACCTTTATTATGTAAAGATTTACATAATAAAGGAAAAATCGAAAATGTGATCAAATACATCAAGTACAATTTTCTCAGGGGGCGGTTGTTTTATGGGGTGTTTATTTTAAACGATCAGGCCTGGGATTGGCTCAGCCGAACAGCCAATGCCAAAGAACACTCGACCACATGTAAAATCCCTGCACTGGAATGGGTCATTGAAAAAGACTACCTGACCCCTTTGCAACCTGCGCTGTTCAATACATCCCCTCAAAGGGTATATGCCGTGAGTAAAGACAATGTGATCCATTATAAAGGCAGCACCTATTCCGTTCCCAGTGGGACATACCAGGGAGCTAAAACAGACGTCTCTCTTGAACAAACCGGTGACATCCTGATCCTAAGCGATACCGCCGGTAAGGAAATTATCCGCCACCCGGTATCTTATATCAAGGGCACACAGGTACGCCATAAAACGCATTACCGTGATCCTGGCCTAAGCGTGAGTAAGCTGATTGACCAGGTAGCCTTGCGCTTTACTGATCAGCAGAAAGCACGTACCTACCTCGATAAAGTGCACCTTCAGTTCCCACGCTATGCCAGAGATCAAATGCATATTATCGAAGCGGCAGCAAAGAAATATCCAACCAGGGAGATGGACCTGGCCCTGGAATATTGTCTTGAAAATCATTTGGAGAAAGCAGCTGACTTTGAACCCGTGTTACTGGCTCTGAGAGAACAGCAGTCCATTGTGGAACAATCCCCTGCCCAGCAACAGCCCAGCTTCCTAAACCAAAAGTACAAGATCCAACCGCATACCAGTAGTATATCCCAGTATAAACAAATCCTTGATTAAGTATGGAAACAACAACCGAAACCTTGAGTAACCTGGCCCGGCAACTAAAACTTACCGGACTTGGTCCGGTGATTGGTGAGCTGCTGTTAAATGCAGGGCATAAGCAAATGAGCTATGTCGATTTTACCATGGACTTGCTGTCGGCAGAAATCGATCACCGCAACCGACAGAATCTGGCCAAACGACTTCGGCATGCAAAACTACCGGCCCAGCATGATCTGAGTTTGTGGCAGGAAAATCACGTCAATGGAATATCCCGAACCCAGCTCTCTCATCTGAGGGAGTGTATCTGGCTGGAACAACATTTTAACATCATCCTGATGGGGCCCAGCGGGGTAGGTAAAACAATGCTGGGAGCCGGTCTTTGTTTTGATGCGCTGCAGAAAGGATACCGGGCTTGTTTTAGAACCATGGAACAACTTACCCATCTGCTTAAAATGAAAGACATTGCAAAATCCATGGCCCGTGAATTTGAGGTGCTTCGACATGTCGATCTGTTAGTGATCGATGACATCATGATGTTCCCGATTGAACGCAAACAATCTGTCTCGCTGTTTAACCTTATCGATCATCTGCATCAAAATGCATCCATCATCGTCACCACCAATAAAAGCCCTGATGAATGGGTCAAAGTTCTGGATGATGAAGTACTGGCTGCAGCGATACTTGATAGGTTACTTTTTAAGTGTGAAATCGTCAAATTATCCGGAAAATCGTTCCGGATGGAAAACAGAAAAACGATCTTTGACAACAACGTTCATTAAAATTTTGTATCTTTAATCGGAAATTAACGATGCGAAAAACCTTGCATTCCTATTTGCCGATTTCCTGCATTTGTAGTTACCGTTTACATATGATCGAAAAGCAGAAACAGAGAACAATCATATTTTACAAAGACTACTTCGAAAATTTCTTTGTAGGACAGCGAGCCGTAAAGGGTTGGTAAAATGCATCTTGATTTGAGGGTATCGGTTGGTGTAATTTTGACGTGCCAAAACTGACCAGATGAATAAGACGACCCGATTACAGTTAGAAGAGGAGATGCGATACCATGTCCAAGCCTGGCAACAGG
>CAIYES010000403.1 GCA_903925275.1 uncultured Bacteroidales bacterium | reverse complement strand
GGATAATGGCGCTAACATAATACTTTATATATATTTTCTGTAAGCACCTTTCTTTGTTCTTCTGGGAAATTGCCTTCCGGGTTCTCTTTTGATGATGTGTTTAAGAATTGCCATTTTCAGTTTTTCCATATCTTCCAGGAGACCATTTGGTGTAAACTCTGCCTTTTCTGTCAATAAGAATGTCCTTATTACTCTCAAAGAATTCTTGAATGATATCTGTTTCGGGGGAAAAAGCAGTCTCTTTTGTTGACTGCAGGATAAGCTTTCGTATCAGGTTGTATGCAATGAATGCTGAAATAAGCTCCTTTCTGACAATATCATCAGTTTTTCCTCTTAACACGTTAACATCCATGATCGTCTTCACTTCCCGAATTGTTATTTCAATATCCCATCGTGTAAAATATTTAAGAATTATTTCGCAACTGGGAATATTCTTATCTAGCAGGGTTGTGTAAATTACCATTGTATTCACTCCATCGGGAGACAGAAAAGATATTCTTCTAAGTAATATTTTATTCGGCAATATTTCACTCTTAGTCAGCCATTTAGGGTGCTCCTTTTGTTTAACTTCAACGACCTCATCACCTTGTGCAATCACTTCTATTACAGTATAATTTTTCACTCTTTTTCCTGGAACAATTAAGTCAAATCCATATTTCCTGGCTAATGCGAATATTGCAAAACAGTTATACAAATCATCCGCCAGCAAAAGGCTATTCTTTGGAATACTTTGCATCAGTTGGTAAATCTGGAGCAACTCGGATGTATGCCTGTTTGACAAAGCGTAATTATGAATAAATCCACCACCTTGTTCTATGATAGTCTGTACAAGACCCTGAGGGTAATTGTCTGTAGATGCTTCTTTGTCTGTGTGTTTTACGCTATATACTTTCCGAAGATCTTCCGTGTCCTGCATTTGGACATAGGTTCCGTCTGTTATATAGGTTTTCATCCCATACCAGCAATACGCTGAATCGGGATTCTCTCGGGTCTTTTCAAATATCCCGCGAAGTAATTCAAAATTAATCCGCTTCCGCGCTTTTGAATATGCCGCTGTATTGACTGATATTTCAGAAGTTTTACTTTTTGGTATTTTTAACTTATACTTCTTTTTTGGGCCTCTCCGAACTTCAGTATTTTCCAAATCCTCTATTTTCTCAAGCTCAAGGGCTGATTCGGCTTCATTTATTATTCGAACCGAGTTGCTTTGATGAATCCGTCCAAAAATATGTACTGCATTTTGAAGTGTCTTATCGGCTTGTGTTGCTGAATAAATCATGGTTAAAATGGTGTTCTCACAGCTGTATACTCTATCTCTTGTGGATGTAGAATCATACTGTTCTATCACCTCGTGAGGGAAAACACTATGTATTCCTTGTAAATAATCTGTCCTCAGGTATTCTCTCAATTTGTTACTTTTGCTTAGCGATTGGTTAGGAGTCATAATCTTTGGTTTTAAATATTTCTCCAAAGATAGCAAATATTGTATTATGTTAGCACCATTATCTCCTGAAGGAGAGGGGGAGATGGTGCTATGGGTTAGTTAGTTAATTTGTCAGGCGTGTAAAAGGATGATCGTTTTTCCACATTTTCCAAATCAGGAAGATGGGAAATAAAAACCATGGGGCATTTGCAATTGTTACAATCACCATGGCGTTGGAGGCATGTGGTCCCCAGTATTCTTCGCTCATGATGATAAACACGTTTGTAAATAAAATCGAGGAATAGATGAAAGTAGGGATGCGGATCCACTCTTTTCCTTTGATGAATGCATAGATGGCTGCAGCATAATATGGGCCGAAGAGCAAGACATCAAGCCAGATGGTTGCTTTCCACCATGTAGGTCGTGCCCATTGAAGTGGGTCAAAACTGCTTCCCCACCAGTGCACCATGTCGATTAAGAATGGCAACGGCCAAATCGGGTATTTGAAATTGTCGGGATCCGTAACAACTAATTGCTCAAGATCGACGATATAAGTAATATACAGCAGGTTCAAAAAGAAGAAGGCGAGATATATGTAGTCGGTTTTG
Organism: uncultured Bacteroidales bacterium; assembly: GCA_903925275.1. Taxonomy (GTDB): domain Bacteria; phylum Bacteroidota; class Bacteroidia; order Bacteroidales; family FEN-979; genus CAIVAT01. The sequence goes on along the minus strand of CAIYES010000403.1, from coordinate 10,226 downwards.
CGTTCTCTTAAGGGTATGGTTTGTCTCATATTCAATTTTCAAGTTGTAGGGTGAATGTTATTGGTTTGCAAAAATAGAAATATTTTTCTTTTCCCGGGCAGTTTTTGCCATTTGACTGGCAATAGCAAGCCTGAAGCTGCTGATGTTGGAAATGTAGGCGCCGATCTTAACGCCAAAATCACAATAAACCAGTGTCTGCGGTTTTAAAATAAGCCGGACCAATTGCCTGGCAACATGTTCCGGTGTTTTTGGTTTGGTGAACATTTTAGCGATAAAATTCTGATCTGCGGTCATCAGAAAATCCTGTTCCACGATGCCCAGCCGCGAGTCGGGACGGGAGTCTGTTTTTATGTATCCCGGGAAATATTCACTCACCCTGATCCCCGAACCGGCCCATTCGGCCTGAATTGTACGCGTCCATGCCGATAATGCCGCCTTTGAACAGACATAAGGCGCATAAAAAGGGATGCCCATCATAAATCCGGGGGAACCAACATTGATTATATGGCCAGCGCCTTGTTTCTGCATAAACCTCAGGGACTCCTGGGTGGCGGTTATCGCACCAAGGACGTTGGTTTGGAATGCCAAAAGCATGTCGTCACTTTTAACCATCTCCGATTGGGCTACGATAATGGCTGCAGCATTGTTGACCAGTACGTCGATCCGTCCGTAATGAGCGATCACCTTTCCGATCATTTCCTTAACCTCGGTTCCAATACTTAAATCCACCTGTATCACCAGCGGCTGATGCATACGCGTGGCCAGTTCATCAAGTTTGTCTTTTCGCCGGGCAGCAACAGCTACCTTGGCTCCTGCTGCGTCGAATGCCAGTGCGGCTGCAGCCCCGATACCGGATGAGGCACCGGTGATCAGGATTACTTTTTCGTTTAGTGGATTGGAATTCAATTTTGTGATTTTAGATTTGAGCCTGTTCAAAAAGTATTTTTCACCGCGAAGACGCTAAGGCGCTAAGATTAAATTACTGAATATGAAATATTTGCATCCTTGCTTCGTTGCTGTAAATGTAAAATTTAATTTTTCAGAACAGGGTTAGCATTATAATTTTATGATAGTGTATCCGGGGAAGTCCGAATATTAAAAGAACGTTGGTTGTTTCAGGTTATTTTTATAAGTTTGTGATTAAATCAAACAAGACACCATGAAAGGCTATTCTGGTTCATTTTTTACAATCCTGCTGATACTGTCATTGGGATCATGTCGATGGGCAGAGAATGCTCATAACGATTCACCCGTGAAAGATTCAGTTTTAACACCTTCCATAATGAAAGAACACTTCGGAAATGTTGATCAGAAAGAGGTTTTCCTCTACACACTCACCAACAGCAATGGAATAACCGTAAAAATAACCAACTACGGAGGCATTATTACATCCATCCTGATCCCTGATAAAAACGGAAAGATGGGCGACATCGTGTTGGGGTATGACAGCCTGAACAAATATATCGCCAACAACCCCTATTTTGGAGCGATCGTGGGCCGATATGCCAACCGTATTGCAAAAGGCAGTTTCACCCTTGGTGGAAAGCGATTCAAACTGGCTGTCAACAATGGAAATAACAGTTTGCACGGCGGTTTGAAAGGGTTTGATAAAGTGGTATGGGATGCACATGAAATTACCGGCTCCACATCCGTAGCATTGGAACTAACATACCTGAGTAAGGACGGCGAAGAGGGATATCCGGGTAATCTCCGTGTGAAGGTCACCTACCTACTGGATGATAAAAATGAGTTGAACATCCTTATTGAGGCTGAAACCGATAAGCCAACCCCGGTGAATCTCTGCAACCATACCTATTTTAACCTGAGTGAGGCAGATACCGATATCCTGGGGCATTTACTTACATTGTATGCCGGAAATTATACCGAAGTAAATGATGAATTGATCCCCACGGGAAAACTGCCTGCAGTGCGGGGAACGTCCATGGATTTCCTCGAGCCACACCCGATCGGTGAACGAATCGGATTGGTTAAGGGAGGGTACGACCATAATTATGTGTTGACTAAGAAGGCGGGCGAATTGGCCATCGTAGCACGGTTGTACGATCCCCGCACGGGTCGTCAGGTAGAGATAAGTTCAACCCAGCCGGGGGTTCAGTTTTATTCTGGCAATTTCCTTGATGGCTCCATCCGTGGAAAAGGAGGCAAGATTTACAAGCAACACTACGGACTTTGTCTTGAAACCCAGCATTTTCCCGATTCACCCAATCAACCTGCATTTCCTGATGTTATTTTGAAACCGGGAGAAAAATTTTCGGAGCAGACGGTATTCAGGTTTATGGTGGACAAGAAACCGTGAAACTTTCCTCTTTAATTCCGATGGCGTTATTGTTCAAGTCTTTACGGCGTAACATCTCTGAAATTTCCAATGTGCTTTTCTAATGTGCCCTACTGTGGTTATGTGGTAACATATAACTTATTCTCATACTACACAGTAGTCACATAGGACACATTAGAAAATCACATTAGAGAACACTATGACAAAGTCGTAATGTTGATTTTTCTGTGGTGAGTATATAAATCGCAATTATTATTAAATTTGTATTCATAGCGCAGGATAAATGGAAATACATACTGATTTATATCCTGATGATTGTATCCGGAAATTCGGCTTATTGCCTGAAAAAATTGTTTCAGTGGTATTCTTACTGCTAATCATTTCAACACTCAGAGCGCAACTCCCTGCAGGCGGAACCGTTACCGATATTGACGGAAATGTTTATCATACCGTTGTAATCGGCCATTACGAATGGATGGCTGAAAACCTGAAAACTTCCTTCTACAACGACGGTACAAAAATACCCAACATTACAGAGAGTATTGCCTGGACAGGTTTGAGCACTGGTGCTTACTGCTGGTACAACAATGATAGCAGCAACGCGAAAATCTACGGAGCGCTTTACAATTGGTACGCTGTGAACACGGGCAGGCTTTGCCCCGAAGGCTGGAGGGTACCTGCAGATGGTGAGTGGCAGTTCCTGGAAGGTTACACAGATAGCCAATTCGGAATTGGTGACACGGTTTGGGAAAAATCAGCGGGGCGGGGACACGATGCAGGATTCCGGCTTAAAGCAAAATCAGGCTGGAGCTCAGAAGGGAATGGCAGTGATGACTTTGGCTTTTCAGCGCTTCCGGGTGGCGAGCGCTGCAGCAACGGCAGGTTTTTCATTGCAAGCAGGAGCGGCTTCTGGTGGAGCAGGACCGCGTACGGTGAGTCAGGAGCCTGGTACAGGAACATGATCTATGGTATGGAGGATATGTTCCGCAACACCCACCCGAAGTGGATGGGTTTCTCCGTACGTTGTCTCAGGGATAAATAGAGATTTCTGCCAATTCATTTTTTTCTTAACTTGCTGATGAAATTCTCCATAGTAAACAGACTATAAGTCATTGCAATAAAACGATCAGCTATGAAACCAAAAATCATATTAACAATCTTACTGTCGGGACTTTTGCTCACTTCAGCAGGACAAAATTTTAATCAACAATTCAACAGCTTATTTGATAAAAAAGACGTAGCTGGCCAGGAAAAATTACTTGCTCAATGGAACAGCACAAACCCCAACGACCCGGAACTTTATGTTGCATATTATAATTTTTATGTTCGACAAAGCATGAAGGAGGTAGTCGGGCTTGAAAATCAACCCAAAGGAGGTCATTCACTCGAGATGAAGGACTCCACCGGAAAAGTAGCAGGATACATGAATGACCTGATTGAATATGATACCAGTTATTTGAATAAAGGATTTGAATATATTGACAAGGGGATTAAAATGTTTCCAAATCGTCTGGATATGCGCTTCGGAAAAATTTATATGCTTGGACAGATCATGAATTTCGAAGCATTTACAAACGAAATACTTAAAACCATAGATTATTCAAAATCAAATGCAAACGCATGGTTATGGACAGACAATAAACCGCAGGATGACGCGAAGCTATTCATGTTGAGTGCAATTCATGAATATGTACTGCAACTCTATAACACCGAGGATGACAAATTACTTGATAACATGAAAAGGATCTGTGAGACGGTACTGAAATACTATCCCGACCATGTTGAGAGCCTTTCTGACTTGTCGATCGTATATCTGATAAATAAAGATTATGACAGGGCACTTGAAGTACTATTAAAAGCGGAGAAATTTGCGCCTACCGACTTTATCGTTCTGAACAACATCGCCTTGGCATACATGCGAAAAGACGACAAAGTCAACGCCCTGAAATATTACAGGAAAGTGCTGAAGTATGGTGATACCGATGCACAAGCAACTGCAAAAGAACAGATTGATAAATTAAAGCAGAAATGACTTTACAGCCGCTATTTACAAACGCATCGTTTTAAAATTATCACGTGATTTTTTGAGCGGGAAAATTGACAATCAGAAATAAATATAAGGTATGACCCAATTATATTCAACCTTGGCCGGCGTATATCATGAGATGTACCAGCATGTATTTGACTATGACAAAGAGTATGATTTTTATGATTCAATTTTAAAAAAGAACAATTGCACCACTATTTTGGAAATTGGTTGTGGTTCAGGCATGCTTGCACGCCGGTTTCTGAAAAACGGGTACAACTATCTTGGGTTGGATTTATTCAATGAAATGCTCGACATAGCCCGGGAGGAGATAAAAGCAGATACATTTGTGCAATGCGATATGTGCAACCTGTCATTTGACAAGCAATTTGATGCTGTTCTGATAACCGGCCGTTCCCTTGCCTACGTAACCGGCAACAAAGGAATAATGGACACATTTAATGGCATCCACAAATCACTGAAAGACAATGGTCTGTTGGTTTTCAGCGTTTTTGAAGCAAACGGGATTTTCGACAACTTTAATGATTTTGAGCAAAATATTGAACACAACAATAAAAGGATACGGAGGATAAGCAAATTAGAAAAGAATCTTGAAACTGGCTGGACTTATAACTGGTACGCCAGATACATCATCGAGGAAGATGGCAAAATTGCTGAATTTGATGATACAACAACGTTAAGGGCTTTCACCAAAGATGAGATTCTGCTATTTTTAAAATTGACTGACTTTCAAGTCAAAGAGACAATTGATGAAGCCAAAACAATTACAATAATAGCAGAAAAAAACGCCGTTCCCTGTTAGTATTTCTGAGGCACGAAGGTTTGCTCCGACATCGGGGGACGGACATACGATTTATCCTTTTCAAGCGGGGGTAGAATGATGGTTTCACGCGGAACCTCTTCGTGAGGGACGAAACTCAGCAGGTGGCTGATACAGTTCAGACGAGCCCTGCGCTTATCATCGGCTTCTACAACATACCACGGCGAAAGCTTGGTGTCGGTATAGGAGAACATCTCATCCTTGGCCTTGGAGTATTCGACCCATCTCGTACGTGATTCCACGTCCATCGGGCTGATCTTCCACCTGCGCGTAGGGTCGCTGATCCTTTGCAGGAAGCGTTTTTCCTGTTCTTTATCGCTCACCGAAAACCAATATTTTATCAGGATAATACCCGACCGGATGAGCATACTTTCAAAGTTGGGACAGGAGCGCAGGAAATCCCAATACTCGGCGTCGGTGCAGAAGCCCATAACGCGCTCCACCCCTGCCCTGTTATACCAGCTGCGGTCGAAAAGCACCATTTCGCCTGCCGCAGGCAAATGGGATACATACCGTTGAAAATACCATTGTGATTTTTCTTTTTCAGTGGGGACACCCAAAGCAACCACACGGCAAACGCGGGGATTGAGACTTTCGGTGATCCTTTTGATTGCGCCTCCCTTTCCGGCAGCATCACGGCCTTCGAAAAGTACAACCACCCGCAGGCCTTTGTATTTTATCCATTCCTGCAACCGCACAAGCTCAAGCTGCAGTTTAATAATCTCCTCCTCATACATCCGTTTCGGAAATTTATCCGATCCATCCTCCTCATTTACTGGAAGTACATCATCTGCTATCTCCGGAGAATCTTCCCTGGATTTCGTTTTCTTCACTTTTTCCTTTGGTTTTTCTTTTTTGTGTCCCATGACTAAGATTTTAGAATTACGATTTACGAAGATAATTGAAACTATTAAAATCAACCATAAAATGACATCACAACAACACTGTTCTCAGAGGGACGAGGTAATTTCCCTCACTCCGTCAGAAACTTCAGCAAGGTAAAAATCGGCTTTGAATCCTGTTTTTTCCTGGTATTCCCTGCCAACCTGTTCGATAAAAAGTTCCACTGTATTTTCGCGCACAAGATTCACGGTGCAACCGCCAAAACCAGCGCCGGTCATACGGGCTCCTACTACACCATTGATTTTCTGAGCCGCTGCCACCAGGGTATCGAGCTCAAACCCTGTAACTTCATAGTTATCGCGCAACGATTCATGCGAAGCATTCATCAGGGCACCAAACTGTCCGATATCTCCTTTATGCAAGCAGGCAACAGCATTGAGTACCCGCTGATTTTCCGAAAGGACATGGCGCGCCCTTCTGCGGATCAGTTCATCGGGGATGGTATCCTGCATTTTATAAAATTGCATGAAGCTTAGCTCCCCTAACCGGGAAATTGGGGTTTGGAGGCTGAGATAGGTAACTGCAAGCTGGCATTCGGCAACCCGTTCATTGTACTTTGAATCAGCAAGCCCGCGCTGCTTGTTGGTGTTGGCGATAATCAGCCTGAAGCCGTTCAGTACCAGTGAAACACGTTTGTATTCCAGCGTGTTGCAGTTTAGAAAAATAGCATAATCCTTTTTTCCCATCCCGACAGCAAACATGTCCATGATGCCACAGTTAACCCCGATAAATTCATTCTCGGCACGTTGCGATAGTTTCACGAGGTCAATCATCTCAAGTTCAGTGGCGTTGAGCATAACCGTCAGCGCATAGGCTGTAGCCATTTCAATGGAGGCAGACGAGGACAGCCCGGCGCTGTTGGGGATATCTCCTGAATAAAGCATATCAAACCCTGTGAGGCTAATATTTAACTCCCTGAACTGATTAAAAATACCAAGGGGATAGTTGACCCATTGGTTTCCGACTTTTTTAGTGATTTCCGCTATGGGGATTTCCGTGCTGAATGCCATGTTTGTGGAAGATAACCTGATTACCTGATCTGCCGAAGGGCGAATCAACAGGTACGTGCCATATTGCAGGGCACAGGGTAAGACAAACCCGCCGTTGTAATCGGTGTGTTCCCCGATCAGGTTAACCCGTCCGGGGGCAAAAAAGCACCGGGGCTTCTCTTCGGGATTTCCGTAAAGTTCAAAAAACCGCGTTGTCAGCGTCGTAATATTCATCATCAGGATTATTAGAAGACTTTTTAAAATTGTTTTTAAATCCCATTAGGGATTTCATATTGGTAGAAAAAAGGGCAAATATCCATTATTTCGTCCCGTACGGGACGAGATAGCATTTAAAACATTCGATTCTACCCACATAGTGTGCCTATGGCACAGGTTAGATATCATAATACAATTGGATTTCGAAATTTAAAAGGCTCTAATTGTAATGGCTAAATTATAAATAAAATCAATACCGGGAGAACTTGACTCAAAGTGTAACCGTTAAAATGATAATTTTGTCCTTTAAAAAAAAATAGCTTTATGAATCGTTGTTTATCTGCTCTTTCCTTTATATGCATTGCAATTCTTTCAATTTCAGCCGTTGCCCAGGTTCCCAAAACCTTCAGTCTTGACGGCAACTGGAAATTCCGCAAGGCCGGAACCAAAGACTGGATGCCGGCAAAAGTGCCGGGGGTAGTCCATCTTGACCTGTTGCGCAATAAAATGATCCCCGATCCCTTCATGGGCGATAATGAGTCAAAGCTGCAATGGATCGGTGAAGTGGGCTGGGAATATGTCAGGACTTTTCAGTATGGTGAAGAAAATTTTGCCTGGAAGCACATTGTACTGACGCTTGAGGGGCTCGATACCTATGCCAATGTTTACCTCAACGATTCGCTGATTTTAGTTGCCGATAACATGTTTCGTGAATATTACGTTGAAATCAAACGATTTTTATACATTGGCCCAAACACCTTGCGGATCCAGTTCCCTGCCGTGGTTTCCGAGAATAAAACCCGGTATGATCAGTTAGCTTCCAAACTTCCCGGCGATGAAAAGGTCGTTTGCAGGAAGGCTGCATATCATTTTGGCTGGGACTGGGGGCCTACGTTTATCACCAGTGGGATATGGCGGTCTGTCTATATCAGCAAATGGAATAATGTGAGACTGATAAGTGCGCAATTCATCCAGAAAGAACTCACCGACTCCGTTGCAAAACTGGCGGCCCAGTTTACCGTGTTTGCCGAATTAGACGATCCCGCCGAAATCAGAGTTTTCCTCGATTCAACCGAGGTGCTGAGGCAGCCGATGGTGTTGAAAAGAGGTCCGAATATCATCCGCAACGATATATCCATAAAAAATCCGGAGCGTTGGTGGCCAAATGGCATGGGATCCGCAAAACTCTATAATTTCAGGTATGAAGTTTATTTCAATGGCAAGCTCGTAGATCAGGGACATCAGAAAGTTGGGTTGCGAACCATTGAACTGGTGCAGGAGAGGGACACTGCCGGAAGATCTTTTTATTTTAAAGTCAATGGAATTCCTGTGTTCATTAAAGGAGCCAATTATATACCCCAGGATAATTTCCTGCCACGGGTCAAAGATTCCAGTTACAGAGCGCTGATCAGCGATGTGAAGGATGCCAATATGAATATGCTGCGCGTTTGGGGCGGCGGAATATATGAAAACGATATATTCTATGACCTGTGCGATGAAAATGGTATCATGGTTTGGCAGGATTTCATGTTCGCCTGTGCCATGTATCCGGGGAACAAAAAATTTCTCGATAATGTCCGTGACGAAGCCATCCAGAATATCGTCAGGCTTCGGCGCCATCCATGCATTGCCTTGTGGTGCGGCAACAACGAGATCGATGAAGGCTGGAAAAACTGGGGATGGCTGAAAGAGTATGGATATTCGGCAGCAGATTCGGCGCGGATTTACAAAGATTACCGGATGATTTTTAATGTTATCCTTCCAAACAATGTCCATGGGTTTGATACCTTGCGTCCTTATATCGCATCATCTCCGTTGCACGGATGGGGACGCCCTTCAAGCATGACCGAAGGCGACTCCCATTACTGGGGTGTTTGGTGGGGCAAAGAACCGTTTTCTGTGTATAACCAAAAGGTGGGACGGTTCATGTCGGAATATGGCTTCCAGGGTGTTCCCGACCTCACAACCATCAACAAATTCACCACATCAGCAGACAGGCGCCTTGATTCTCCGGTTATGAAAGCACACCAGAAAAATTCTGTCGGGTTTGAAACCATCGATGAGTATATGTTACGCGATTATAAAAATCCGAAGAATTTCGAATCATACGCTTATGTAAGCCAGCTTTTACAGGCGCTGGGTGTGAAAACAGCCATCGAGGCACACCGCCGGGCAAAACCCTGGTGCATGGGTACCATGTACTGGCAGTTGAACGACTGCTGGCCGGTTGTATCCTGGTCTTCCCGCGATTATTATGGTAAAAAGAAGGCCCTTCAATATGCCATTCCGCATGCATATGCCAAACTCCTCATCTCCCCTGTGGTTGAGGACGGACATATCAAAGTATATATCTCATCGGATGATGAAAAGCTCAGGAAAGCCACCATGCGTGTCGAACTTCTCGATTTTTCAGGCAAGAGCTATTCCGATGAATTGTTTGCAGTAGATATCCCCGGAAATACCTCTCTGGTTTATTACGATACGCTAAAAGCCGCTATGGTCGGCGACCTGAGCCCTACGGAATTGGTGCTGGCAGTCACATTGGATGTTATCGACAAGTACCCTGACAGGTATAATGAGAAAAACCTGTTCTATTTTGTCGCACCGAAAAATTTGCAGCTTCCCGTTCCGGTGATTTCAAAAAAAGTCACGGAAACCCCAACCGGATATACAATCCGGCTCTCCTGTGACAAGTTGGTAAAAAACCTCTTCCTGTCCACCCGGGTGAAGGGTGATTTTTCTGACAATTACTTCGATATGCTGCCCGGCGTTCCGGTGGAAGTAGAATTCATGACATCGAAAAAAACTCCGAGGATGGGTGATTTGATCGTTGTTAAAAGCCTGGTTGATACGTACTAATCCGAGTTATCACACTCCCGGCTCTTACATCTGAAGGAGAGGGGGAATATAAAATACCTCACCCCCCGGCCCCCTTCTCTGAAGGAGAGGGGGAGC
>CAIYES010000402.1 GCA_903925275.1 uncultured Bacteroidales bacterium | reverse complement strand
TTACTAATTAAATCACTTTCATTAATTTCATATTTATTAATATCTCGCGAACTCTTTAAGAATGGTTTTAAATACTCATTTTCAATAATCCAATATTCATTGAATCCATTTTTAACGACACGTAGGTTGTCTTTCCTTAATGTTTCTATGGTATTGATGCCTTTAGGGTTATAAACTACCACCCTAAGGTCTTCATTTTTAATTTGATCTGTAACATCCTTTACAATAAAAAATTCATTACAGCCTGTTTTTAGACCAAATTTAACATCTGCTGCAGTGCTTAATGGTGCAATTTTTTTTATCCCTCTTTCTAGTATGTCAAAATAAATTTTTGGCGCTTTCAAGAATTGGCCCCATTTTGTAAATTTCACGAGTGTTTCCTGACAGACAATATTTATCCTGAAATATTCATTATACTCACTTTTATTTGATAATTGCACCTCGTCGTGAAAGTTCAAAACCCCTTGGTAATTTTTTATTGACTCAGCTAACGTAGATGTAAAATACACAAACTTTACTTTATTTGCATTTCTTTCTTCTTCATCTTTTTGTTTTCGTGCAATCACGATTGTTGTGTTTACAGAAGCTGAAGGGAAAAAGCGTTCTACTTGACTATCCATAATTGCAACTATTTCATAGTTGCGCAGGAGGTAGCGTTGTAGGTCTATACCGTAATCGGTATCCATCCAACTATTCTGACAAATGAATGCAAGGTAGCCACGGTCTTTGAGGAACACACTTGCATGATAAAAAAAATAACCATAAATAGAAGTTCGCTGGGATGGAATAAAACCACATTCACCTTTTATGATCCCTTGAATTCTTCCTTTGCTCACTGTTCCTTGCATAGTTCCGATATCCTCCTGTCGTGTATAAGGAGGGTTACCAATTATAGCATCAAACTTAGGAAGGATTTTGCTTTCTTTATCACCATATTGATTATGGAAGGTGATTTTTGAATTTTCAGTAATTGCGAAAAAATCTTTGTTAACAATCCGCGGATAACTTGGTTTACGTGTATTTCGAATTGCCAGGTTAAGCATACTCAAATATGCTGGGTATCCAGATATATCGTTTCCGTAAATTTCGTTGAGTAAAATTTCGTGTTCAGAACCTTTATCTTCTTCAACACATAGTTGCTTTTTACGCTCATAAGCACGAACTAAAAAAGTTCCTGAGCCGCAAGATGGATCGAAAACTTTGTCATCACTTTTGTTAATTGCAAAAGCATTTATCAAATCAATTACATTTGGAGGAGTAAAGTATTGGCCAAGCTTGTGTCTTTCATCTTCACGGATAAGTTCCTCAAAAATCCGACCAATTATATCAAAAGGAATCTTGCTGAAATTGTAATGTTCGCCCGTGTCAAGAATTTCCTTAACGAGATCAATAACACTCTCGCAGACAAACGGAATTTTAAATATAATATCGGATCGATTACCAATAAGTAATTCAAAGTTTCTCGTTACTTCCTGAAAATTTTCGAAATATGTCCAGATTAGCTCCTCTAAATCACCTGATGTTTTGATGCTTTCAGGAACTTTCATTGGGCTTAAATCACTCCATGTTTGATTGTCTACATATGTTTTGTAAAAGATAAGTTTAGAAATTAGCATCAGAATGCCGATGTGTGTGAGGTTTTCAATTTCCTCAAAAGTAGTTGGCTTATTCCACAATTGACTCTGTGAGTATCGGGAGATGTTCTTTTCAAAGTCTTTATCCTGATTGTATTTGTCCCATATTTTGTCGCTTATGGGTGGAGCATAAACTTCAATGAGTTTGCGGATTTTAAATATAAAAAGTTCGTCAAGATCACTAAACTTAATAGGCTTTCGCTCAATAATTTCATTTGCTCGCTCAATGTAGAATTCAGCGATACTACGAAGTTTGGTCAGGATTTCCTTTGCTGGAGAATAATTCTTGCTTAGTCTGTAAATGTCTAATAATGTGAAGAAACCCTCATTGACACTAACCTTCTCAGAGAGTTTATCTTTATCAAAAAAAGCACAGGCCAAAAAATTGCAATTACCGAAATATTTAATATCTATCCGCTGAGCTCGTTCCACTTCCCGAAGCAAGACCCCACTATCGAAAACACTTTTACCGTCTTTTGCTGTTGGGTCCTTAAGTTCAATAAAGAAAAGGGGCTTGCCATTTTTATTTTTGAGGGTAATATCAGCTCGGTGTTCTTCTTGAGCAGGATATGGTAGGATTCTACCTTCTAATCCTTTTTCCTTGATTAGTTCAGTGAAGATTGTATTTAATGTCCCTTGTAGTTGCCGTTCAATTTTCATTATGAAAATTTATCTCAGATGTGGTATTAACATTGTTTATCAGCACCAATAGCGTTGGTGATTTCGTTATTAGAACATTCATTATCAGTATTTTTATAAAACTTTCGTATGCTTTTTTGGCACTTAATTTTCGGCATATTTAATGGTCAACTCATCCTCAAAATCAAATATTGTCAATGCTTGTTTAATCCTTTCAAATTTGCCCATACTGTCAATATTCCCCTCGATATAATAAGTGTCATTTATCGCTATTGCTTGTCTAGGATTCCCATCGGTTGGATTTTTAGTCAATCCAAACCTACTACCAAGCTCTGTATTGAAGAAGGTTTCTGGCTGCAATTCAAATAACTGTTTGAATATTTCGACATACAGCTTGGAAACTTCTCGGACC
>CAIYES010000401.1 GCA_903925275.1 uncultured Bacteroidales bacterium | reverse complement strand
GGAGATACAATGACGGGTATATTGAATATAAATGCCGGCGATAGTTCATATACACTCTATGGGCCAAACGCGTCATGGGCTGGAAAACTTTATGTTGGTGCAACTCCAAACAAGGCTGTTACTCAGGCCGCTCAGGTTATTGCAACTGACGGTAATTTGCATTTAGACCCAGCACCTTTAAAGAATATATATATTGGTTATTATCAAGGACGAGATATTTATATAAATGCTGGAGCCGGAAATGTCGGCATTGGTACAACGGCACCTGGATATAAGCTAGATGTTCAGGGTGGTGATGTTTCGGTTAATCCATCATATAGGTATGTTGCTCACTACACGACAGGCGAGTCTTATCTCGGTTCTTTTGGTTATAATTACTTGCATCTCGGTGAGAACGGAAATAACTGGATTATTGTTGGAAATACAGCCGCCGGCGGTCACCTAGGAATTGTTGTTAATAATACTAATGACTATAGAAACTACGGTGATGTGCCTAATGGAACGATAGCTATGTATTTTACTAGTGCTGGCAATGTTGGTATCGGCACAACGGCACCTGGATATAAATTAACAGTAGCTGGAGATATTCAGGCATCTGGAACTATGTATCAGCGAGGTACATACACAGTATGTGACTCAGGAAATAACTGCGGATATTTAACGTCACCAGCTGGTACGTGGTGGGGTATAAGTTATTTCGGTTCGAACAAAGGGGCGTCATCATATGTAGGTGGTAACAATGGTTATGGACTTGAGGCGTTTTCGAATGATGGCGGAGCTGCCGGCATGTCATTCCACAGAGGAGGATATTATGCTGTGAATATGGGTCTTGATCCTGATAATGTGCTTCGCATTGGTGGCTGGTCAGCGGCTTCTAATCTTTGGCAGCTTGATATGAGCGGTAACGAAACAGCTTCTGGTTCAATGCGTGCCCCAATTTTCTATGACTCAGCAAATACGGGTTACTATGTAGATCCGAACGGTTCTTCAAATGTATATGCGTTCTATCGTTATTATGGATTTAATGGAGCTGAGTATGATGCAAACGATGGAAGTTACTATGTAGACCCGAATGGCACCACACGTCTTAACGTATTAAATACTGCAAGCACCATTACTGTTGGAGGTGGCGCAGGAAAGATTGATGTCGGAACCGTTGACCCACCGTACACAATTGATGGAGAAAAGTATGCAACTTACATGTCGGGCATGACAGGAGTTAATGAAGAAACATATGGTGTAGTACAATTAAAAGATGGAAAGGTAACTCTCGATATTTCGGGAGCGGAAAAAGGAAGTAGTTTGTGGCTCTTTGCAAAAACAACAAATCTTGTGAAGGAGGGATTCGCGAATGTGTCAGTTCTTCTTACGCCAAGTTTTTCAGGACAGGTGTGGTATGAGAAGAAAGATGGAAATATCGTAATTTCATCAACAAAGAAATCAGGAGAAGTGAGTTATCGACTTACTGCGCCAAGGTTCGATCACGAAACCTTTGGCAATCGTCGGGCAGCAGGTGATACAAACGAAGGATTTAATTTAGATAAGTTATTAAAATAAATAAAAAAATAATATTAAAAATAAAATGGAACAAAAAACAATAGTAACAGCAGCAGTAGTCGGAGTAGTAGCATTAGTTGTCGGATACAGCGTTGGTATGTCTCAGCAGAAAGCGAGTTATGCAGAAAAAATTGCAGCAGTAGCAAAAATGTTCCCATCAGTTCCGGAGATGCGCTCCGTTTCTGGCACCGTTAAATCAGTAAGCGGAAAGGTAATCACAGTTGAGACGCAGAGCTTTGGAAATCCTTTTGAAAATATTCCTTCGTCACGTCAGATTACGGTAACGGATAAGACAAAAATCACAAAGAATCAACCAATTGAGCCAGCCGCATTCCAGAAGTTGAATGATGCATATCAGGCAGCAATGCAGAAATTCCAGAAGGAACAGCAGGCATTAATGGCTTCAGGAAAGCCATTAGCAGCTCCAACAACAGGAACGGTTCCAACACCTCCAATGCCGTTTAAGGAAGTAACAGTTGCAGTCGGCGACATTAAGGCTGGTGATTCATTAACTGTAAATTCAGATAAGGATATCAAGATGGCAACAAGTTTTGAAGCAAGTTCAATCACGGTTTCAGGAAGCGCAACACCTCCTCCAGGTGCAGCAAATGCTATGCCTCCTGTAGCTCCTGCTGGAACTCCTGCAGTACCACCAGCAGCACCAATATTGCCTGGAACGTCAAATCCATTGCCTCCAGTACCTGCACCAACTCAGTAATTATTTAATCTATGGAAAATAAAAAACTCATTATCGCAGGAATTATTTTCTTATGTATAGGTCTCATGCTCGGGTTTTACATTGGTAAAACCCAGGGTGGGGACAAGGTTGCGGAGTATAATGCGTTAACTCAGAAGGTGAATACATTATTTCCTCGAACAATAGAACTCGCAGTTCTCTCTGGTTATATAAAAGAGATTAAAAGTGATTCAATCATGGTTGATGTAACGAACTCTCTAAACCCATTTGAAAATTTCCCAGCATTACGAGAAGTGAAAATTAGTAGTTCAACAGAAATGGTAGTTTTAAAACCAAAAAGTGATAGTGCGTATGCGAAAGAATTAGCAGACTACAAAGCTCACGATTCGCAAGGGCGCCCACCTACAAAGGCAACTGAGTCAAAAATCTCGTTAAAAAATCTTGTTACCGGACAAATGGTTGCGATTATTTCCGATAAAGATATTAAATCGGATGTTGTAATTACAAGTGTAAGTAAGATTCGCGTAACGCCACAGTAATTCGGATATGAATGCTTAATGAATATGAATAAACAAAAGATTATTATTTCAATACTAGCAGTGCTCATTGTTGGCTTTGGGGCGTGGCTTTCATATTCAGGAAAAATTAAGAAAACATCTCCAGTTGCTTCAGTTGAAAAACCGAGCATTGCTACAAGCACTTATGTGAATAAGCGTGGGGAGAATTGGACAATCACGCAGGGTGAGTATGCATTTACTGTCTCCTCAGCTTCTGAACTTCCTCGCATCGTGTCCGGTAAGATTGACCCACTTGATGTAAAGGTTGGTGATATACAAAAGATGAAGATTGTGGTTATGGACGTGATGCCACTTCGCAGTGCTATTGCAGAAATTGAGACTGATAATGGAACCACAACGCTTCCGATGCGTCTTACTGAAACGAAGATGTATACTTATGCAGATTCGCTGAAAGAAGAATATATTGTTGATGCAAAGGGTAATCTTGTTGCAAATACCGATGCTAATTCATTATTGAAAAATGCATTCGGAATGCTAGCGCGTCCAGTGAGTGCTGCGGGCGAGAATCTTTATACCTACGAAGTAGATTGGGTTGTGAAGGATACTCATGTTGCCGTATATCATACTCGGTTTATTGTGGAGAGTGAAAATAACAACAAGAAAGATGAGATAACACTTGCCTGGTCAGATCCGTGCCAATCGTGGGATCAGTACGGCTCGCTTACAACAAGCTGCTCGGCAAATAATGAGATCATTGGCGTGGATGCTTCTAATATGACTATTTCTGGGAAATCTTTAACCCTTACAAATTCAACCATGTATGTTACCAGTGGCTATTCACTAAGTATTGTTGCGGGTGGGAGTGTTATTATTGGCAGTGGTAGTTCTATTAAAGTTGCTGGCTTCCTATTTATGGTTGATTATGATCAAGATGGTTATCCAGGAAGTACTCAATTGTATTGGAGTTCTATGGATTTAGGTTCTGCAATGACTTTCCCCCAAAAACGTGTAAGTCAAATTCCATATGCAAATCGAATAATTGTGGATTGTAATGATGCTGCATACAGTACCTCAAATTCATGTGGACCGACGTGTGACACCTCAAAATACTATCCATCAATGCCAGCGGGTTGTAGCACTATAACTGCAAGGACCTGGAGTACCGCGTATCAGAGTTATGTAACGAGCGGTGCGGATCCACTTACAAAACTGGGTATGAAATATAACAGGTATGGTGGTTGCGAAGGCTATGGCGGTTATACGTGCATTGGCTTTTCATCACTTACCGCTGCTAATTATGGTTGTGGATATGTAAGCGCCGGAGCATCATACTATGACGATTGTATAGGTGATGTTGTTTGTAGCGTCGATTATCAGGTCTATTGTAAATACCAGTAAAAGGATAAAAATATCCCAGCGAAAGCTGGGATATTTTTTTAATGTCAAAGCTCAAATGTCTAATGCCAAAGGAAGATTTCTGATGAAAGGAAATGTCAAAGCTCAAATGTCTAATTACTAAGCAGAAGCATCTTAAGATTTTGCCATTTGAAATTAGTCATTTCTCCAGTAATCTCCCAATTCAGTTTCCACTTTTGTCATTTGAAATTAGTCATTTGTCATTTCTCCAGTAATCTCCCAATTCAGTTTCC
>CAIYES010000400.1 GCA_903925275.1 uncultured Bacteroidales bacterium | reverse complement strand
TTGAAATTATATTTCTTTTGAGGTGTAAGAAAATCCTATTTTTTGGATACCATTCCGGTTCATCTGTTCTTCATTACAGAAAGATTCAACTTCATCAAACGTTGGAAACACTCCGTAAAGGGCTTGTTTCAGGATACATTTTCGGGCAATGTTTTCAATTTGTCCACCACTCAACTCAAATCTTTCTGACAATTTTTCAGCATCATCAACAGGAATGGTTTTGACCTTATCCAGCCATATCTTTACTCTTGATTCCGAGCCCGGTTTTTCAAAACAGATTTTGTAAAGAAACCTTCTCTCAAACGCCTGATCAAGGTTTTGGGTAAGGTTGGTGGTTGCAATCAGAATTCCGTTCAGATCTTCCATCTCCTGTAATATGATATTCTGTATTGCATTTTCGGTCTGATCAACAGAAGATGACCCGATCTTTTTCCTGGTACTGAATATGCCATCGGCCTCGTTAAATAGCAGGATCGGGGCTATTTTACTTTTTTCGACCCTTCTGCGGTATTCATCGAAAACCTTCTTGATGAGTTTTTCCGATTCTCCGAACCACATGCTTTTTGTTTCACTGATGGAAATCATTCTGATATCCCTACCGGTTTTACGTGCAATCTGGTAAACCGATTCAGTTTTTCCGGTGCCAGGTGATCCATACAACAAAACAGTAACCCCTGTACGCATACCGGCATCTTTAAGACGACCAACAAGGTTTGAATGGTTTTCCGGTTTCAATGTATCTGTAAGAAAATCAAGATTTTTGGATTCCTTACCACTGAAATAAAGTTTTTTCTCCTGGATGTCAGAGGCGATGATAAAATCACTTGATTTTTTCTTATCCGTTTTTGTTACAAAAATGTCCTTGTCTCCCTGGAGAAGGATTTCCAACCCTAAATCAGTCAACATCACGTGACGTTCAGTTTTAAACTGGCCTTCTTCAAGCATTACAAGCCCGTATTTTAATAGGGCATGAGTACCTTTAATGAATTCTTTGCGTACACGCATCCGGTCAGAAAAATCGGTATACAAATATTTAATAGCCTCAAGAAGGTTGACTGGTTCTTCTTCATCTAAATATTCACTGCAAATGAGAATAAATAAAGTCAGGTCTTCTATTTCCATGGGAAATTTCCGTAACTCCTTTACAAAAGCAAGGGTGATATTACGGTTCAGCGTTGAAAGTATTTCATGATGCAGTTCAGTTATGGTGTATTCACCATTGTGGAAATTTTGGAATACACCTTCGAAATAGACCATCAAAGAATAAACATCAGGTGTTTCAATTTTCTTCGAGATGAATTTTTCTCCTTTTCTAAGAGATTCAAAGGCGTCTCTGTTCACGTAGAATTCAATGTTATTCAGATTTCCGCCACCACCGCGCCTTCTGCGGTTGTTTTCGACCTGTCGCCTGAGCAGTTTTTTTTCTACCATGGAGTCCAGGTCAGGTAAGTAACTCACAACACTAACCGGACTACAACCGATATAGTCAGCAATATTTTCCAGGTCAACGGTACAAGACCCGAAATTAACAGTGAAGATAACACAGAACAGGACAACCTGCATTTGGGAAATTTCCAGAAAATCAGATAATTTCTTTAATTCCCGTTCGTTTTTAAGCAACATTTCTTTGCTTAATCCGGAGGTTTTTATGTCGAGGGCGATTTTCTCGACACATCTCAAAAGGTCATGGTTTGTCTCTTTTTCGTTATTTTTTTCTTTCATATGTTTTATGAATTACAAGCAAAATTACGCTGTATAACAGGGGAAAGAACGGGTTTTTATTTACCGCTTTATTTTCAACAAGAGCGGGCATTCATGAGAAAAATATTTATTGATCAGGATCGAAACTTATCTTAATTTCGTTGAGCAAAATTATTTGTACCTAACGGAAAATATTCAAAAATGCCGATACCCGTTCTCCCCCTCTCCTGAAGGAGAGGGGGTCAGGGGGGTGAGGTCAATAAAACTATCATGATAAAATGTGTGATCATTGATGACGAAACCAATTGCAGGGAAGACCTTAGTGCCCTCATAGGATATAAATTTAAAGACCGCCTCCGGATAAGTGGGATGGCAGGTTCCGTCAAGGAAGGCGTGGGCATCATCAATGCTACTTTACCTGATGTGGTTTTTCTTGATATCCGGATGCCGGAAGAAGACGGGTTCCAGCTCTTTAAAAAATTTGATCATATTAATTTTGATATTGTATTCACAACATCATATGAGGAATACGCCATACAGGCCATCAAGCATGCGGCATTCGACTATCTCCTGAAACCGGTCGATCCAAAGGAACTGGAGGCGTTTCTTGACCGGTTTGATCAGCGGGCAAAGAAAAATTCTATGGCAAATAAGATAAAACTTCTACTGGCACAACTTGAATCGGGGGATGAACCCAACATCCTTGTTTCCCTGCCTTTAGGAAAGGAGTTTAAGGTTGTGAATGCCCGCGATATTATCTACTGCAAGGCAGATGTTAATTATTCAGAAATCTATACCTCCAATAATGCAAAATTTGTTGTAACGAAGACACTTGGAAAGGTTGAAGAGATTCTTAATTACCCTTTCTTCTTCCGATGCCATAAATCTTACCTGGTGAACCTGAACCATATTGATTCATACAATAAGATCGATGGATATATAAGGATGAAGAATCAGGAGGTTATCTATCTTGCCGATCGGAGGATTGATGAATTTATAAACCTTTTCGGCAAGGAAAAATAAGATGATAGGTTCCCGGGGAAAATCCAATTATGAGGTCGAACTTGCAAAAGCACGGCTTGAAGCCCTCAAGGTGAGGATGAACCCCCATTTCATTGCCAATACCCTGACATCTATACGGAGTATGCTATTCAATGACCGTAAGGACGATGCCATTGAATATCTTACCCTCTTTGCCAAATTGATCCGTACAACACTCGAAAATGCCTCCAGAGACTATATCACCCTTGCCGCTGAACTCTTTTACATTCGTAACTATCTTGATATCGAAGAATTGAGGTTCTCCGGCAAGTTTACCACAAGGATTGTTTTTTCTGAAAGTATTGTACCTGTGGATGTATTGGTCCCGCCTAATATTTTTCAACCTTTTATTGAAAATGCCATCAATCATGGCCTGATGCACAAGCTTCAGGGAGGAATGCTGATGATAAAATTTGAACCTGAAGGGAAATTGCTGAAATGCATTATTGAGGATAATGGAGTAGGCAGGAAAAAAGCCCTTGAAATGGAAACGCATGCGCTTACATCCCGCTCGTCCTTGTCGGAGCATATCACTATTGAACGGATAAACCTCCTGAACCTGATCTATTCGACAACCGACTATTCAATCCAAACAATCGATCTTATCGATGAACGCAATATCGCTTGCGGAACAAGGGTTGAATTCAGGCTTCCGATGAAGAGTGTCTACACCAACCCCGGAGAATGAATCCGGGTAAGCACTCCGTAACTTAGTCTGCTCTGACCAGGAATTTATGCTCCCTGAAAAAGGTTGACCGCCCAGTCACGGATAAATTCATTGGCGATTTGCCGATGATTACTTTTCTCAAGGAACGGCGACATGCATAACTGTATGGCCAGTCTCTGTTTTTCATCCCTGATCAGCTGAGCAAAGCCTTTTGCCTCAATTATATTACCGTGTGAAATGGCATACAGAGGCATTGTTACTTCAATTGGTTCGTGGTATGAATCAACCGGCATCCTGACTTTGGTTTCTGTTGCCAGATTGTACAATCCGCTCCTGGCCTGATGTTTTGCAATGACCAGCAATGATTCTGACTTTTCTTCGTCAGATCCTTTCAATTCTGCAATTTTAAAGGCCGTGTTGTAATATTTTACCGGGTCGTATTTACTGATATAGCCAGAGAGCATATCTTGCCTCCTGGAAGTTGAAACAACTCTTAGTTCATGTTCAAGAACCAACTGCAAGTCAGCATCCATGTTATGCTGCATCAGATAAGGAGCCTCCTCGTCCGCATCTGTTTTATTCCATTGAATATTCAACCTTTTTGCCAGAACTGATCGATTGTGTTTAATTAGTTGTATCAGAAGAATTCGCCTGGCCACAGTTTTTTCATGTCTTTTGTCCGGCAGGCACTCGATAAATGGGATAATCTGCTCAATCTCTATATCAGCCTTCCGGGTATCCCCGGTAAGAAACGTAAAGTCGATCAGATCGATATTGCGCATGGTACGAACAAATCTGTTCCTGATCTTGCCAAGTATTTGGTAAGCTTCTTTCAGGAATTCTCTGGCAGCGGAGATGTCTTCGTTGTAAAAGTGGTACGCTATCAAACCACAAAGTACACCGATCAGCTGTTCGGGACTGGATACATTTTGCCTGATCTGACGGATAAGATCAATTTTGCCCTGCTTTGCCAAAACAATGGACATGTCGAGGTACATCACGTTGTTCACGGATGGCTTAAAGGAGTTGATAATCATAAAGGCCTCCTCCATTTCACCTTTTTCTACATAAGCCATGACCGCCTGGTTGAGTGCAATCCTTTTGATCTCTGCTTTACTGATGTTTTTATTAATATGATGAAATCCCTTGAAGTTATATACACCAAGACAGGCAACCGCAATTTCAAGCAAATACAGATCCTTTTCCTTCCAAACCGGGTCCAGTTTCCTGGCGAAAAACAGCAATGCCTCAGGGAATCCCTCTACCGAGCAGTCACCATATTCCAGAAAATTAACAATAAGGTCGCTACCGGGGTCAATTTCCAGGTTAACGATTAAACGTTCAATGTCATACCCTGAAATGTGGAGGTCAACAAGCAGCTGTAAGCAATAGTAGGGTGGGATAAAATCCATTACCTGATTTCGCGGGGAGCCTTGAATGATATCTGCAGAGAGCTGGGTGATAAGGTTCTCGATTGTTTTCTTCTTTTGGGTGAGGTTAAAATCCGCTTCATAATAAACAATGTGCAGCAATAATAGGTAAGGGATATGCCTGTGGGATTGGTCGAAAAGGGAAAGCCGCTGCTGAAGTCGCTCAATTTCCATAGGTGTTCCAATGCTAACAATTTTGAGCAGGTATTCAATCTCACTGTAGTGGCGGTATTCAGCGTGATTGTATTCTAAGTCAGGCATGCGGAATTAATTTTGTTAACATAAGAACCGGATGCAAAAATAGCAACCATTTTAATGCTTTCGGCTTATATTATATTTAACGGGTGAAATTTATAACGAACGTTCATTTATTAAATGCCTGCGTTTACTCAAATTTCCGATGGAGTGATGATGAACATTGTAATTTTACATCCTGAAATAAATTCTCACATCTCAATAAGAACGAATATGCCAAACGGAGGAACACATCATTGCGAAAATTGTCACCAGTTGAACTATATCCTGGGAGCCATCATCGGCGATATTATTGGTTCTGTTTATGAATGGAATAACGTGAAAACAATAGATTTTCCGTTGTTTACCAAACGAACAGATTTTACCGATGACAGTGTACTTACCTTCGCAACGATGGACAGCATCCTGAACAAGACAGGCTATGCAAAAGCTTATCAGGCCTACGGGCAGAAATACCCCGACCGGGGCTATGGTGGAAATTTTGCATCCTGGATCTATGATGAGGAGCCTGAACCCTACAATAGCTGGGGCAATGGTTCAGCGATGCGTGTAAGTCCTGTTGGCTGGGCTTATGATACGATTGACGAAGTTTTGTCTCAGGCCAAACGAAGCGCGGAAGTTTCGCACAATCATCCCGAAGGAATAAAAGGGGCCCAGGCAACCGCTACGGCTATTTTTCTGGCCAGAACCGGTAAAAGCAAGGTTGAAATCAAGGAAATCATCGAAGCTATGTTCGGCTACAATCTGAGCAGGAGTATTGCAGCGATACGTCCCGGATACCGCTTTAATGAGAGTTGCCAGGGCACAGTTCCTGAAGCGATCACCGCCTTCCTGGAGAGTACTGATTTTGAAAGTGCCATCAGGCTGGCGATATCCCTGGGAGGCGACAGTGATACGCTTGCCTGTATCACAGGAGGTATCGCCGAAGCTTTCTACAAGGAGGTTCCGGAATATATTATAGAAAACTCGTTGAGAGTTCTTCCAGCAGAAATCATCAAATTGATTGGAGAATTTTCAGGTAAATACAGACAGGGTAAGTAGATTAATCAAGCAATTTTTTTACCTCTTTTTCAAGGACTGGTATATGTCTTATTACAATTAGCCAGATTACATCAGCAGATACTGAATCATAACCATGAATAATCCTGTTTCTGGTATCAACAATTTTCCTTGCATCAGAAATCATGATGTCTGGTTTGAGCTTCAGGATTCTGCTTAAAGCTTCACCTATAATTTCAATATTGCGTTCTACAGCTTTCCGACTTTTAACGTCACTTTGAAATTCTGAGAAAATTTTCTTTTCCGGGAAAAACGAATTGATTTCAGAAATAGCCAGCTCAATGTCTTTGAGCCATTTTTTAATTTCCAGATCCATATACCAATGCTTTGGTCTGCTCAATTTGTTGAAGCAGAAATGGATTTTTAATTGCCTTATTTTCCAGCAGATCGATTGGCCTGTTCAGCAAATCTTCAAGGGAAAACTTCAACGTGAAATAATGATCGGCATAATCAATCGGATCTGATGAATCAATATCGACAATAAAATCAATATCACTATTTTCATTGAAATTAGCAGTCAAAACTGAACCAAAAACAAAAAGGTTTTTTACTTTGTTTTCTTTACAAAGTGTTTTGATCTGGATTTCATAATTGTCTATATACATGGCTCTCTTTTTTGACAAAAATACGAAAAATGACAGAGACAAGTCAAAAGCAATCATTGATTGCTCATGCCGATCCGTTCATTGATGAAATTCCCCGATAAATAAATTCCTCAAGATCACCCTGAAACTGCCTATACCTTTGGATTTGGAAACCGCATCCCTGAAACCGATTGAATCAGTTTATTAACAAAAAAATAAAATGACAGACATTACAGGAAATGATCAAATAGCCGAAGTGTATTTCAACAGAGGAGTGGTAAAACTGATATTGGATCAAAACGACAGCGGATTGGTTGATTTATACAAAGCAAAATATTATGGCGACGACCAGGCAGATGCTGTTATTAAGAAATATTGCTGATAAAATCATCACATGATAATCTTCAAAATTTTAATCATTATGGCCTCCATTGTTATAAGCTGGGTAATTGCCTACGCAATAACCATGGTTTCATTCTGGATTGATTTAAACATCAATTATCCGGATTCAGAACAAATGACATATATGCAACGTAAACATTTGAATATGAATAAATATGTTTGGTTATTGGTGTTTATGATATTGGTTTATTCTTTTTTTTTATAAAACCAATTGATAACAATGGATACGCATGGAAATTTAGCAAAATCCGGTATAAAGAACTCATCCAATCTTTTAAAAAGTAAAAATTATGAACGAAAATCCTGATGATATAACAAAAAGATTAACGGACAGGATAAACAGGATGTTTAATCAATTAAGAGCCAAATATCCTGTAGCACCAGAGCCTGCAGAAATTCCACCATTGAAACCAAAGCCAGTTCAGGCGGTAAAAGAATTGGGTTTGAAACCAGAGATCGTCACTTTCAGCGATAAAAGAAATGATGCCCTGGCTGCTTTAAAGTCTTATGGCTATGATGAAAAGGCTGTTATGCGGTTTCTTAATGGATTAGAACTGAATTCAGGTACCTCCGTCAATTCTATCATCAAAATGGGGCTGGAAAATTTATAAATTTAACACTGCTTCAGACAAGGCGGGCAATTTCATTATTCTTCCTTAGCAACTCGTCTATAATGTTTTCAGAAATCCTGAAATTTGTTGCCAATAATTTTTCCACAATTGGTCTGACCTTCTCCAAAACTCCGATTTTCTTCGCCTTATGAATAATACCAAGAGTTCCGGTAAATTTCAAATTCAATTTGGACGCTAATTTTCTTGCTTTTAAATCATCAAGCAGTAATAGCGGAGATTCCATTTCCTTTGCCAAAGCAATGGCGCTTGCTTCTCCCAAATCAACTTGGGTTGTAAGAAATTCCTGATATTTTTTGTCTTTTACAGATTCAATTGTTATCCAATCGGGTACTTCCTCCGAAAATTCCTCTGCAACCTCCGGCGTGATCGAAACAGAATCGTAAACTTGTCGAAGTAGATCCAATTCACCTATTTTATGAAAAAGAATCAGACAACTTGTATCAGCAATGACTATGTTATGCATTGGCAATGTCCGATTCTAAGTCAGACAACGATTTACTGAATACTGAAACGCCGTACCTCCCTAATAATTCAATAAAAGTTCTTTTGGTTAAACCGGCCATCTCTGCCGCTTGTCCTGAAGACAACTTCCCGTCCTCATACAATTTAGATGCGATGATCATCGAAAAATCATAATCCTTTAAATCAACCTCATCCGGAATATGCAATTGTACTATTCTCATTGTTCAATCTTTTTGAAACCACAAATTTACGATAATTTTCAGGTATAAGGATGATGCCCCAGGCTAATCTTCAAACAAAGACGCATTACAGTTAATATGTTCACAAAAAAATAAGTATACTTGATATTATTCATACTATTGTCGTATTTTTGAAGTATATTTAATGTTTATGACACCAACTATCAACCCACATATCAAACGGCCACTTTACATTGACCGTGCCCGGCCTTTTCTCGCCAAGAATCTGATCAAAATATTTACCGGCCAGCGAAGAACCGGAAAGAGTTATATGATTTTTCAGATCATGGAACTGGCTGAAACATTGCACCCTGGTTCTCACATTATTTATATCGACAAAGATATTCATGAGTTTGATTTTATCAGAAACGATAAGGATCTTCTTGATCATGTTGAGAAAAACCGCCGTCCGGGGGAGATGAATTTCTTGTTTATTGATGAAGTTCAGGAAATTGAACAATTTGAAAAAGCGCTCCGGAGTTTACTGGTCACAGGGAATATGGACATTTGGTGCACGGGGAGCAATTCTTCCATGCTTTCGGGCGATCTGGCCACTGTTTTAAGTGGTCGATACATCGAAATCAGGATTCATGGACTGAGTTTTTCAGAGTTTTTAATTTTTCACAAAATTGAAGATACAGCCGAAAACCTGAGTAAATATCTCAAATATGGCGGGTTGCCTAACCTGATGGTTTTTCCGTTGACTGACCAGGTAGTTTTTGATTACCTGAAATCGATAAGTGCCACCGTACTCCTTAAAGATGTAGTAGCCCGGTATAACATCAGAAATGTCAATTTCCTCGAAAACCTGATCAGGTTTCTGGCCGATTCGACCGGCAGCCTTATTTCAACAAAGCGCATCAGTGATTACCTGAAATCACAACGGATGGCAATTTCTCCGGTTATTATTGCCAACTATCTCTCGTACCTGGCATCGGCCTACTATATCACAAGAGTCCCGCGAAGCGACCTGCAGGGAAAGAAAATATTTGAAACCAGTGAGAAATATTATTTTGAAGACCTCGGTTTGCGGAATGCCATCATTGGATATAAGCCCCAGGATATTAATAAACTGATTGAAAACAGTGTGTTTCAGCAAATGATCAGGATGGGGTTCAATGTTTATGTCGGAAAAACCGGCGATAAAGAGATTGATTTTGTTTGTGAGCGACAGGGAGAAAAAATATATATCCAATGCGCCTACCTGTTAACTGATGACCAAACGATTGAGCGGGAATTCGGGAACCTCTTGCTGATCAAGGATAATTATCCAAAATTCGTTGTCACGATGGATGATTTTAAAGGTAATACAAATGAAGGAATCATCCATTCAAACTTAAGGGAATTTTTGCAAAAGACGTTTTGATAAAAAGTGGCGATCTTTTGTTATGAACGCTGTTTTTATTTCTAATTTTGTAATAATGTACAATTTTTATAGCTATGAAAGAAAAAAATGAAACCATTACGATAAAGGTAAGAAAATCGAAGGCCAAGGCATTTCTTTCGATGTTAAAGTTGTTAGATTTTGTTGAATTGGAAACCCCGGAAGAAAAAATTGCCCGATATCTTTCTACTTCACCTGATCATGTTCCGTTAGAAGATGATGATATCATGAAACTCATTAAGGGTGTTCACGCATAACTGGAAACAATGGTTCATATTGCAGATAAAACAAGGATCGCCTTCGATACAAATATTTGGGTCAGTTTTACAATTGGGAAACGGCTCGAAAATCTGAAAGATATATTACTTTGCGAAAGGTTCCGGATTTACATCTGTCCACAGATCATAGAGGAATACCTGCTTGTTGTCAGTCGGCCTGAAATTCGTAAATACATTACTTTACAGCGAATCAGCGATACGATTGAATTAATGGAAACCTTTACTGAAAGCCATCCGGTAAAATCGAACATCCTTTTATCAAGAGATCCGGATGATGATTTTTTGTTAGCTTTTTCAAAGGAAAATAAACTCGATTACCTCATAACCGGAGACAAAGACCTTTTGGTTATCGGTTCATTTCATAAAACCACAATTATCAGTTATACGATGTTTTGCGATTTGTCCTTGATGAAGTAAAACCCTGACCTGATTATTTTCACCTGTTTTGTCATCTACTTTAATCCGGGGAAACAAAGACGTTTTCCTAAGTTTGCGGAATGCCATCATTAGATATAAGCCCCAGAACTTCAATAAACTGATTGAAAACAGTGTGTTTCATCACATGATCAGGATGGGGTTCAATGTTTATGTCGGAAAAACAGGCGATAAAGTGATCGATTTTGTTTGTGAGCGACAGGGAGAAAAAAAATATATCCAATGCGCTTACCTTTTAACCGATGATCAGACTATTGAGCGTGAATTCGGAAACCTTATGCTGATCAAGGATAATTATCCAAAATTCGTTGTGACGATGGATGATTTCAAAGGCAACACAAATCAGCGGATCATCCATTCAAACCTGAGGGAATTTTTGCAAAAGAGGTTTTGACTGAAAAAAGTGGTACGGTTTCAGACAATGATATGTTTCGTTTTTATTTGATAAATATCCGATAGACTTGATGCTGTATATTCTGTTTTTATACGTTGGCTATACTATGCCGTTAGTGAGTAATTTTGATTACAAATAATGACAATAATTGTCTGGCATGGAGGGAAAAGTCTATATTTACTGCAATCAAAAGAAAACAAAATTTAAATCACACATAATTCCGTGTTTATGAAAAACAATATTCCAAAAGTGGCCAAAGAACAACGTATTTTTCAAGACTTTCCTGCAGAAAGGTATAATGCAAATATTGATGATGCAAAAATAAAACTTAAGGAATTAACTTTTTGTTCACCAAAAGAAATAGCTTTCAAAGGGTTAACAGGATGGGTCTTTGAGCAAACATTTCAGAAATGCTTAAAGGAAGAATTAATAGACCGGCTAAAAAAAGAATATGAGTTTAAGGAGCAAATAAAATTATCTGAACTTTGCAAAGGGGAGAACAAGTCACGCGCTATTGTGGATTTAATGATAATAAATGGCAACATAAAGCTCATGATAGAGTTAAAGTATGGCGGCTTTTATGGCAAAGATGATGGGGAAAGATATAAAAATTATCGTGGAAAGATAAAATCTATTTCGGATGGGAACAATTATGAATATATTTACATTACAGGATCTGAGACATCTCCACTTTATAGAAAAAAAACCAAGGAGGCATTTGAAGAGACTAGTTGTTTCTTTTTCGATGAGAATGTTGGGATAGACAGTTGGGATAAATTGATACTACGCATAACTCAAATTCTTGGGTAAAGAGGTTTGACAATTGTACCCAAATAATCTATTCTTGTTTGTGGAAATTAAAATTTTGTCCTTCTTGCCATTTGTAATGAATGCTCAAGACTGTCAATTTGCTGCTTAAGAAATGGTATATCCCGGGAATCAATAGCATCAATGATACTTTTTAAAGCTTTATTGGTTGGGAGATGGCAGCTGAGTTCAAAAGAATTTTTAAACTCTATCGGGATCCCTGAATCATACATGGCCCTGACTTTACTATCATATGAAGAAATCTTAGATTGTAGTTCCATTTTGAATTGTAATGAGAACGTTAAAAGATTCCTTAATTGATTAATCTGACGTTCAATGCTTTGAGTACTCATATTAATAAATTTTGAGGTTTAATTTATTCTTTATAATACAAAGATGTTAAACAAGAACTTCACCTGAGCAGGTGAACAATTTTACAAATTATCATCGATAACTATTCTTTAGCTGTTTTTGGATTTTGAGCATTGAATGAAAAGAATGATTTTCCTTCAAGCCTTCTTTTTGAATCCAAAAAAGTGATTTTGTGATTTAAAGGATCAGAAAAATCATAAATAAGATTTTTCATGGTTATTTTTCCGGTCAATTTTACACTTTCACTATTGTTTTTGCTCATATCATTCGAATTATTAAATCAATTGGGGTAAATAAACAAGATTAAGCGAAATCATCAAAATCGTCCTTAGGTTTTTCTTGTTTGGGAATTTCCGGCTTCGGGTTAATGGAACCCCCAAATTTAGCCATAATGTCCCGGTGTAAAATTTCATTCTTCAGTTTCTTAACAGCACCTTCTCTCATATTCAAATGACTATGAATTTTATCGTCTGTTTCTTGTTGCTGACTTATCTTTTTTCTCACACCCTCAATGGTTTGTAACGCCTTATCGCATTGCTCATCCTTTAATAAATTATCCAAATCATGGTCAATTGATTTGATATTCAGCTTATCTCCAATTTGTTGAGTTTCAAAAATAAATTTCCCTTGAAATTCATCCTTAACAAATTCCTGAGCGAAAATAATACTATTGAGATCAGGGATCATAAACAAACTTATATTTTTGTCGACAGCATAAGGAAGCAGGAGATTCTCCCACGAGCCTTCAAATTTCACTCCATCTTGCTGCGATATTATACCTTTCCCGGACGAATAATCGTCGGAGAATGTTCCTGAGATTGTAGCTCCATCTTCAAAAAAATAGGTTCCCTGTATCGTTTTGTCATTTTTCCATTCCCCTTCAAACTTAGTCAGGCCATCTTTCCGTTTTGAATACTTCAGTATGCCCTTGCCATTCTTTTTCTGATTATCAATCCGGCCGGTATAAGTGCCATTTTCGTCAGTTAATGTTCCCTCAAAAGATCCGATAAAAATATCAAGATCCCATGTTCCACGGTATATTATTTTACCAGTTTTGTCATAAAGAGTGCCATGTCCACTTCGTTGTTGACCCTGCCATTCACCTTCATACTTTGTTCCGTCAAGATAATACATCATTCCATTTTTTCGCAAATCATTCAACCATTCTCCATCGTATTTCTCTCCGTTTGGCCAAATAAAAATACCTTTCCCCACTTTCTTATTTTCAAGCCAGTCTCCTTCATATCGTCTCCCATCTTTAAAAATATAAATGCCCTCCCCGTGTTTTTTGTCATCAATAAAATCTCCATCATATTTAGAGCCATCAGAGTAATTGTCTATTCCTTTTCCATTTCTTTTCCCATCCTTCCACTCCCCATCGTATATTTCACCATCAGGCCAGGTACACTTGCCTTTCCCAGTCATTTGATCATTTTTCCATTCTCCTTCGTATCGATGTCCATTTCTCCATGTCAGAATCCCATGGCCATCGAAGGTTCCATTTATCCAGTATCCTTCATATCTAATTCTGTTATCAGAAGTAGTGTAGTAATAAATGCCATAACCGTTCATTTTTTTACCGATTACTTCGCCAAAATACTGATCTCCGCTTTGTAAATAAATAAATTTACTGTCCGGTGATATCTTCGCATTATTTGGACCAGCCTTTGTGGCTTTTTTACTAACCTTTCCTTTCTCTTTAACATCAATGCCTTCCTGTTTCAATTTGATGAAGGCTTCGAAGAGATCATTTAAAAAGGAGGCCTCAATTTTATTAGAAAGAATATACTTTCCCATACGTAATCCATTGAATACTAAATACTGGGGTGAGCTTGATTTTTCGGTTTCCGCTTCAATTTTAAGCCCAGCTAAATCCGGATCGAGGATAAAATCAATACTGATTTTATCCTGTCTTCTTTTAAACCCTGTAGGTTCAGTGAGGTGAAAATAGACTCCTTTTTCAGTGATTGCAAAGCCATTATCAGCTTTTCCGAAAACAGTGTCATCCAGAATCAACAGGATTTCTTCATCCGGCCGGATGTCTTTACCGTAGGTTGATCTTATATTATCTTTTTTCTTTTGAGATATTTTATCCAGTAAAAATAAATTTGAGAATTTTTTAACTGGATGAAATGAAGTCAAATTTTCAATTGCTTCTTTAATCATAGTAATTTATTTTTGATTTGAAAAACGCCAAAAATTAATCAATTTTTTTAAAACTCCAATGCCATCTTGGCTCTCCAATATAGATTACAATCTGATTGTTGGCGACAGTTCCTTCAAAATCTTGCCATCCTCGCCCAGGCACGAGCACTTTGCCTTTGATAGACAAGTCAGATTTAATTTCTACATTCTCAAATACAATTTGGTCATATGTGTAAAAACGTTCTGATCCAATTTTTTTGCATTTTGCAATTAATATATTTTCTTGCCCAAATGCGGGTTCAAAAAGAAATGTAAATCCCGGATGATTATTCCAGACAAATTCACCGGTCACCCTGATAACTCTTTTCCAAATCCCAGTTTGTTTTTTCCCATTGGCAAAGGTTAGGATACCTTATCCATCCATTTTATCATCCTTCCATTCTCCGTCATATTTATCACCATCGGGCCAAGTGTAAATTCCTTTCCCTTCCCTGACACCATTTTTCCATTCTCCATCATATTTGTCGCCATTGGGCCATGTTTGAATTCCTTTCCCATGTCGGTTCCCATCCGTCCATTCACCTTCATAACTGTTCCCATCTGTTCCCAGATATAACCCATTTCCATCACGGCAACCATTTTTAAATTTCCCTTTATATTTTATGCCTTCAGCATACAATTGATCACCAAAGCCATTTCGTTCGTTATCGATCCAATCACCTTCATATCTAGCTCCGTCTGGCCAGGTTTGAATTCCTTTTCCATTCTTAAGGCCGTGCAAAAATTGTCCTTCATAAACTGATCCGCCAGCATAAATCATTTTGCCAAAGCCATTGGGTTGACCATTAGAATCCCTTGGCCCGGAATATGAATCAAATTTATCCTGGACAGAATCTTTGCCAATTGCATTAACGAAATTTTGTAATTCAATCAGATAGTTTTGATATGCTGGATTACTCATACATTGAGCCTATAACGTATAAATTCGAATTCAACTTTTATAAAACTTGGTCTCTGTTGAATTATCAGAAAAATTAAAAATTGCAACCGCCAAGGCGGTTTAATTATTCAGTTGGCTTTTTGCTCACTCGTCCCTCCCTCACTTCTAACCAACTCACAAAGCTCAAAAGGTATGGCCTCGATAATAGCCACTAAACTAAGGGACAAGAACCAACCGAAAACCCAAAAAGTCGGAGCGGCCTTCGGGGAGGCAGCTGCGGCGAATCGAGGTGCGGCAGTACTGAGCGCCGATGCCCCAACTGCCGCCGCGAAACACGCGGTCGGAGCCCGATGAAGGGCCTTTGGGATTTGATGTCGCACTACTCTGGTAATACTCCGACCACCAATCGCTGCACCATTCAAAAACATTTCCACTCATGTCGCTAAGCCCCAGTTCATTCGATTGTTTTTGCCCCACCGGGTGTGTTTTTAAACCTGAATTTCCATTATACCAGGCTACATCGCCAACGCTATTGCTTCCACTATAAATATATTCATTGCTTTTATTTCCCCCTCGTGCAGCATATTCCCACTCGGCTTCAGTTGGCAAACGGTAATTATTCCCGGTTTTCTGATTCAATCGTTTAATAAATTCTTGTACATCATCCCATGAAACTTGCTCAACAGGGTGATTGTCACATCCTGAAAAATAGCTTGGATTATTTCCCATAACGACCCGCCATTGCTTCTGGGTTACTTCATATTTCCCGATATAAAAGTCGCTCAGTGTTACCGAATGTACAGGTTTTTCTCTTGCTTCTCCGTCATTACTGCCCATTTGGAAAGTGCCACCCTCAACAAATACCATTTCGAGGTTGATGTCGAAAACGGTTTCAGTAAAAAGGCCAAGGGATAGAGAGAAATTGTCAGTGCCTCCATGGGTCAGTTGTATAACCTTTTCTGTCTTGCTCCCCTGATTTTCTATCCGCAGATTATGGCTTCCAAAGATCATGTTCCCGGTATAAGGGGTTTTGCCGAGAGGTTTATTGTCAATAAATAAATCTGAACCTACTGGGAAGCTGGTTATTTCAACCGACATCCCGGTTTGCTTCCCTTCTTTTATTTCACCTTCATAACGGATACCATTTTCATCGAAAATTACACCCCAACCATCTTTAATTTTATCATTTTCCCAAAGTCCAGCGCCGGTTAACATACCGTTGGAGTCCCAGCATTTTCCCATCCCATTATTTACACCAAGAATTAAATTTCCCTCATAAACAGATCCATCGGACCAAGTGAAAATTCCTTTTCCGGTCATTTGATTATCTGTCCATTCTCCTTCATAACGATCCCCATTTGGCCAAGTATGAATTCCTTTTTCATTCTTAAGGCCGTGTAAAAATTGTCCCTCATAAACGGATTCATCAGAAAAAATCATTTTGCCATAACCATTTGGTTGACCATTAAAATCCCGTGGCCCGGAATATGAATCAGATTTATCCTGGGCAGAATCTTTGCCAATTGCATTAACGAAATTTTGTAGTTCAATCAGATAGTTTTGATATGCGGGATTGCTCATAAATTATGGCTATAACTGATATACTTTGAATTTGTCGGCTTCATACCTTGATTTCGGATGTATGATATAAGCCAGGAATTTTTCAATAGAATTATCATCAATTGAATTGACATAATCTGATGGGTTCTGACCTTTCAACAGAATTTTATTTTCGAATTCACCAAAAGGTGCTCTGTCAAAAACTTCTTCCAGCGATTTCTGATTTAATGTATGGAGTATGGTATGAATACCATACTCTGGCCCTTCTTTAATTAACCGAAATAATTTTGCACCTAATTCATTTTGTGGATAAGCGTCTCCTTTTTTAAAATCTCTGATAGTATGAAAATTCATCAAGCACAGGATTATTCTTCCTTTTATTGATTCATCGTCAAAACGCTTTTCCAGTTCAGCAATTATATTCGAGAGACAATCCTCTATAAGCCGGGGTTTGTTAATTATGTTTAAGTTCAGTAAACCTTTATCTGACAAATCTAAAAATTTCCCTTTCATCCCACTATCTATTGAAAACATGTCGAAAATATGATATAGAGTTTCCTGATGACTTTGAAGAGAAATTTGTGTCAAACTATGCCTGACAATTGAAATTGCTGATTCGGGATCATCACCTATTATCAGCAAATTTGATTCTTGCTGTTTTCGTAAACGGTAATTAATATGCTCCTTTGATAAATAGAAAGGGGCTCCAATGTAAATATCAATATAATTTTCATTAATATTAAACTGCTTGTTGACAATGCTTTCGTATAAAACTGCGTTACTTTCAATAGTAACATTTTGTTGTCCGTCAAAGATGAATGGTCTGATAAACCCCAATCGATTTTTTTTCTTTGTTTTTAACACCAAGTTTTGAATTTCATTCGGGATTTTCTTTTTATCAATAAATGCAACATTGAAAACCACATTCCCTTCCTTTTTGCCTTGAGCTGCATTATAAACTGCTTGTCCTGCTTTTGTAAAAGTTGACGGAACCATATTATCACCATGCAGGAGTTTCCAGCAATCATTCTCAGGGAGAGCCAAGGCAATCCTGACACCCAATTGTCCTTGAGCAGATGTCGACAAATCCACATCACCAAGCGACTGCGTAGACAAGATTAAGTTGATTCCAAATTTTCTTCCTCTTCGAGCTACATCCTCAAGCAAGTTACTTACTTTTAAAGATGATCTTTTTTGGGGATCAAGTAAAACTTGGAACTCGTCCATAATAACAACTAACCTTGGTAGTAAATGACCGGATTGAGCTCTATAATCAGTAAAATCACTACAACCAGCTTCTTTAAATAAATTACCTCTTGAAGACATCTCATCAACCAGATGCTCACATACACTAACTCCAAATTCAGTTTCTCCCGAAATTACTAAAACATTCAAGTGTGGAAATGCTTCGTAAAATTTAAATTCTGTACCTTCACTATAATCCATTAAAATGAACTGAACCTCATCAGGGGAATATAACTTGGCTGCATTGAGAATAATATTGTGCAGAAGGACAGTTTTCCCTTTGCCTGTGGCCCCCCCGGTTAAAGCATGGTGAACATCTTTCCCATCACCAAGTTGGAAGTTAATAATTTGATTATCTTCTGTCATTCCAATAGGGACTGTAATGCCTTTAGAAGCACTTTTTGACCAAAGTTCTTTATCACTGACCGGTTCCAGTTTAACCTCCATGCTTTTATCCAGCGATTTATTCAGTTGATCTTTTAATTGATCGATGTTGGGAGGCACATCTTGATCGATTGATGAGATGTAAAATGTTGAATTTAGAATATCTTCACCTTCAACATTCTTGATAATGTTGTCAGTGATGTTATATTCAACAGCTATATCCCTGAAATCATCCCATTTAAATCCGTCTACACGCGAATTGTTTTTTGATGTGTCAAAACTCATTATACAGTAAATACCTGCTTTTGCGCCATTTTTCAAGATTCCTGACAAATGAGCAAGAGCTTCACTGTTAAAATTAGTCGGGAAATTAGCTATCAATAGGAACTGAAATGGTTGACGTGAATGTTGGACTTGCGAAGTATATTCGTTTAGATCTTTGTATTTTGTTGTCAACAACTCTGCCTGAATACGAGGGATGTTATTTTTAAGAACTTGCAATCCATTTGAAATTTCTGAAACATCATCCCAGACCTCCCGTTCAAGAATACGTGGGTCAAGTCCGTATAAATGAGAAAAACTTTGTCCGTTCTTTTCAGGATCAACAATATAAAGTTTGCATTTCCCATCAGGCAAGGAAAGAAGAACACGGAATGCAAGTAATTCAATGGTTCTATTTGCAATCTGCTTTTGGTTGTCATCAGTCGTAATGATAGCGAATCCTTTGGTCCCGTATGACGGAATCATCAATGGTAGTTCCAGAGTTCCATATTTAATTGTGCCGAATTTTAATATGTCTGGGAATTTTCGTTGATTTTCATCTGGAATGCAAAAATCACCATAAGCCGGCAATGGAACATCTGAAAATAAGCCGGTATTTGTTTTTTTTGGAGGGGTCTTGGGTTGTGAATTATTTTCTTCTTTAACTTTCCTAAGAAACTCATCAAACGCTGGTACCTTATATTCTTTGGCTGTCAGAAAATCCCATAATTTCTTATAAGAATTATCATCCTTAAAGTAAGCAATAAAAGCATCATAGGAATCAAATTTGTTAAAATGTCCATCTGCTTTAGACTTGGAATATATTTTTTCAAGGTAGGCCATAAAATAGAAACTATTTGATTAGTTCATAGGAATAGGGTTGGAATTGAACTTCAAAATTAGTAACGCAATCTTTCCCTTATGTAAAAGTACATTAATTTATCAATCACTCCAGAACATAAAAATAATCCGAATGCTATATTGAACGGACAATAAATCAAAATGACAATTCCAGTGTTAATTGATATTCACCACAATATATAGCTCACCCCAACTTGTACTCCCTTTAGTTTTATCTAATCCTTCTTTTATGGACGGTCTTATATGCTCATGGGTGAAGGGAACAAATTTGCCAAATTTGATAGCATACAAGACGTTTCGTCTTACCAGTTCGATAACTTGAAAGTTCTCTCTTTCACAAATAATCGTTGGAAATGGCTTGGTGCTGTCAGTCAGAAGGTCTTGAAGCTTCTTTTGAAAAAATCTATTTACTAAATCTGCATCCATAATCCAATGGTTTATTTAATGTCACAATTGACTTTCAATCAATCGTTTTATCTCTTTGGCATTATTAAGTGAAAAACGATGGGCGGTAATGGTGCCCTCTCCAAAGCTCTGTATGATTATTTCGGTACCTATGAGACCGGTGTTGATTTCTACGGAGGAGATTTTTGAAATCGGGATCATAATTGTGTCGTACCCGATAAGGTATATCTTGCGTTTTTTGTAAATGACAAACTTATGGGTTACTTCAATGATTTCTGGATTTATCGGACTGGCGCCTCTTGTAAATGCTGCCTTGAAGACGGACATAAGATTTATTGTTAAATGTCTAAAACTAATGTAAAGATAGGTAATGTTTGGCCTGGAGAGAGAATAGTTATTCTACGTACCTGTAAAAGTAATGAACGCCGGGGAATCGGAAATAAATGTCAAAATCTTTTCAATGACAGCTCAAAGACTATTAGGATGCACAAAGGATTGCTGAAAATGTTTATCTTTTTGCATTA
>CAIYES010000399.1 GCA_903925275.1 uncultured Bacteroidales bacterium | reverse complement strand
GTGTCACAAATACATTTACTTACAAAAATTTTGAATTGAATATTTTATGTACCTACCAGATCGGTGGCAAAATCTATGAATCGAATTATGCCTCCATGATGAGTCCTGGTTACGGAACGACATTGCACATCGACGCTTTAAAGGCATGGACTAAGGTAGGAGATGTCACAAACGTACCAAGATTAGACGAAGCCTGGTCAACCCATATCAATGCAGCCTCAGACAGGTGGCTGGTCGATGCTACCTATTTCAACATCAAACAGGTTAGTTTGTCGTATATTGTTCCACAGAAATATGCTACAAAAGCAGGGATTAGTAATGCCAGGGTATTTTTTAGCGGTGAAAATTTGTGGCTAGGCAATTCCTTAAAAGGGATGAACAATCAACAGAGTTTTAGCGGAGCAGTTTCCAACGTTTATATGCCAGCCCGTACTTATACAATAGGAGTTAATTTCTCACTTTAATCCATTAAGAAAAAATGAAAAGATTATATTATATACTGGGGTTGTTAACTGTTTTTACAACCTCCTGCAAAAAGGAGTATCTTGAAACAAAACCCACTGACCAATATTCTGACGTGACGGTTTTTACATCAACCACAAATGCATATTCAGCTTTAAACGGAATACACCGCATGATGTATGAGCAGAGTGGTAACTACTATTCTGCATATGGACAAGACAAATGCGGCCAGCAGTCTATTAATATTGTGGCAGACGTACTTGGAGACGACGTCCTTTTACCAAATTCCACAAACAGTTATTACAGAGGCATTTACCAATGGCTTGATAGTCGCAACGAAACAGCTTCATGGCCAAGGTACGTTTATACCTATTACTATATGATCATTGTCAATGCCAATATGATCTTAAAAAATATTGATGCAGCTACTGGAACCGATGCCGACAAGAAACTGATCAAAGGGCAAGCCCTAGCTTACAGGGGATGGGCGCATTCTATGCTCGTACAATTTTATGCCAAACGTTACGATGCGGCAACAAAACCGAATAGTCAACTTGGTGTTCCGATTATGATCGATAATGTTACTGTAGGACTCAAAAGATCAACTGTAGAGGAAGTTTACACTCAGATCAATAAAGACCTCGACGAGTCGATTGTCAACCTTACTGGTGCTGTTGCAAGATCTTCTAAGTCTCACTTCGATGTGGGAGTTGTGAAAGGGATTAAAGCCAGGGTAGCCCTAACTATGCAGGATTGGGCTAACGCAGCAAAGTATGCATCGGAAGCAAGATCCGGCTATTCGCTAATGACCAATGCTGAATATATTGCAGGTTTTAATGCGACAACCAACCGCGAGTGGATGTGGGGAAGCAAAGTTCAGGACGATCAAACCAATTATTTTTATGGCTTCTTTGCATTTATGTCGGGCAATGCCCCTTCGACAAACATCAAACAAACACCGAAGGTAATCAACGCCGATCTTTACAATTTAATTCCTGCTACTGATGTCCGCAAGAAATGCTGGGACCCAACCGGTGTAAACGTACCAGCTCCTTCAGGTGGCTTGAAAGCCAAATATGGTATTCTGAAATTCCTTACGACAACCCCTTTGACAACCAGTTTCATGGGTGACCCGGTTTATATGAGGGCTGGCGAAATGTATTTGATCGAGGCAGAGGCCAAAGCTAGGCTCAATGACGCCACAGCTCAGGATATACTATTTGCATTTGTCAGCAACCGTAATCCTTCGTATGTAAAGTCAACCAGTACCGGTCAGGCACTTGTCGATGAAATTATACTTCAACGCCGTATGGAATTATGGGGCGAAGGTTTCCGGTTCTTCGATTTAAAGAGATTAAATCAGGCACTGAACCGGACTTGCGCAAACTATGCTTCATCAGTCGGCCTGATTGCCACTGTTGCCGCAGGTGACAATGCCTGGCAGTGGATGATCCCAAAAGATGAGTTTAATGCCAATCCCAATATTGGGACACAAAATCCTTGATAGATTACTAATTACGCTTATATAAAAGGCTGTCCTATTGATTAGGACGGCCTTTTAATTTTGTGTTAAATAATTTTTAATTTAGAATT
>CAIYES010000398.1 GCA_903925275.1 uncultured Bacteroidales bacterium | reverse complement strand
CGGTTACGGCCAAAAGACTGAAAAGTCCGGATAAAAGGCAAAATAGGCCCTTAATCATGCCTTTTGGGTGAAGATTATTTCGGAAACCTTATTCGTTGCTGCGATACATACGGTTCCGAAATACATGCCGGGTTGCACCCCGGTTTCATCCATTGAAAAAGCACTAAGCCCAATTGTCAATTGTTCCAGACGATCTGCACGGAGTTGTCGGCCTGACAGATCTGTAAGAATAAAGGTAAGCTCGTTACCGGTACTACCGGTCAAATTTGGAAAAGCAGTCCATTGAGGTGACTGTTCAGTTACAGCAGAAATGCCTGCTCCGGCAACTTTCTGAAGCTTAAATTTCACAACACCCGTCGAACTGCCTGCAAATACAGTAAAATATAATTTATAAACATCACCCTGACTGAGTGTAACAAAGTAAACGATAGAATCAACAACCTTATAGGTTGAGGTACCCATGTCAAAATGTTTCCAGTTCCAACCGATAGATGATCGGGTTGAATCCCAGGTACCAGGGTTATAATCGGTATAATTCAGTGAAACCGGGTAAAACTTTTTGGTCGGGCTGACGTCGTTGACCAGCACACCGGTAACCAGGTATGGAGTGCCATCGGGTTGTATCGACATAAATTTGGTGAAAAGGATATCCCAGCTTTGCTTTGAAGGTTCAATGGCCACTGCTGTCGCAGTTTCCAGCGAATAGCCGTAAAAATCGGATCCCGTTAACGTGCTTAAATCCTGCGTAACCGTCAGTTCGTTTGTCCCGTCAAGGTTGGCGAAGCGGAACAGATAAATATCAAGGGACGATAATTTTTTAATTATCCATAGTTTTTTATAGCTGCCATCGCGTAGTTTGATAACAAAAAGAGAGTCACCGATCAGGTCATGGGTAACAGCGTTGTAAATAGCCCAGCCATAATCAGGGTACTCTTTGGCATTGCGTGAAAATGCTCCGTTTTCCCAGTCAGCCGGGTCATTGTACATTGGTTTCCATAAAGATAAACCAATTGTATCCATGCTGACCCAGCCAGTGGTGTCGGCTTTTGGATAGGTATACAACACTACCCCCGAGCCATCGTTGATAAGGATGGAAGAACTCCTTTTTGATGTGCGGAACGCAATATCCCACGTTGCACGCGAGGATGTCTGAATAACACCATTTGTCACACTGTAATAAACTTCATTCGCATAACCGGCTGTCATGGAGATGGAGTCTGACTTAACCGGACCAAGGGGATTAACACTGACAGAATCATTTTTTTTGCAGGAGGCTGCGCCTAACAATATGATACTTAGTAAGAAGATTGAAATATGGTTTTTCATGACGGGATATACAAATGGTGAAATGGTGAAATGGTGAAATCGTGAAATGGTGAAATCGTGAAATGGTGAAATGGTGAAAAAAATGGGGTGATGGGCTTGTTCACTATCAAGCGCAGATAATACGTGAGTATATAGACTCAGCGGCTCATTAGCTTAACAGTTCAGGATTAAATAACGGGGGGAGCTCGCAGGCCACAGGGACACGTCCTGAAGGAGTTCGGGACTTTCTGCGAAAGGTCAATGGTAATGAACGAACCGGGCCCGCAACTTACGCGAACCACTTCTGATGGGAAAATTCCATCGGTTCCACTGAAATATTTTTGTGTAAAATGGTCGCTGCGGGAAAATTTCGAAAATGATAAAACGTTGGAATACTTTTCAACATCACGCTTATAACCAACGAAATTGGGTATCAGGGGTTTTCCCCAAATTTTATACTGATGAAAATTTATCAGTGAGCCAAGGCAAATAATTGCCACGGCCATAGCCTGCAAGCAGAAAAAAATAACGATACTACTTTTTTTGCGACGGATCATCAGCTGATAAATGATTAACAGGCGGCAAAATTACAAAATATTTCAATCCGGAAATAACAGAGTTCGTTTTTTAGAAAATCTTTTTCAACAATCGGTTAATAACCCGGATAATCCCGCATTGGAAACGATTTGCAAAATATTTTTCTTTTAGTCCCGGGGATAAAAAACTTTATTACGCCACAACTTTGTGATTAACCCAGATATGACTTCAGCAATTTGCTCCGTGAACCATGTTT